>NZ_JBHSQJ010000108.1:0-43400 GCF_042658505.1 Streptacidiphilus monticola
CGCGGGCGGCGGGTGCCACCCGGCCCGGCCCGGCCCCGCACAGCGCGGCCCGGCTGCCCCCGGCCCCGGCTGCCCCTGGCCTTCGGTGGTGGCCAAGCCTTCGGGGGTGGCCCGGTCTGCGGACGGTGCCTGCCGCGTGTGGGCCTGTGCGGTGGCTGGGAGGTGCCCCCGGATGTGGGGCGCGGGAGGCGGGGCCACGCATCTGGGCCTCCCAGCGGCGCCGTGCGGATGGACCGTCCGCCGGGCCGGCCCTCGCCCATGCCGGGGCAGTGACCGGGGCGAGGACGTTACATCAAGTGGGGCAGGATCTGGGCGACTTGGGTCACCGGCTCCGGGCCCACGGGGCGGAGCACCACGCTGCGGGCGCCCGCCCGCCACAGCGCGCGGACGCGCGACGCCGCCTCCGGGGCGGGGCCGAACGCGGAGTAGACGTCGGCGGGGTCCCGGCCGAGCCACGCGGCCTGGCCCGTCAGGGTCGGGCCCGCGGCCCGCCGCGCCGCGTCCGCGCTCTCGGCCAGGCACAGGAAGGTGAAGACCGTCAGCAGGTGCTCCTCCGGCTTGCGCGCGATGAACTCCCAGGCGCGGGCGAGGTCGTCGGGGCCGTGCCCCTCCGCGACGATGGTGCCGTCGGCGACCCGGCCGGCCAGCGCCAGCGACTTCGGCTGCACCACCCCGGCGACCACCGGGGGCGCCTCCGCCGGCGGGTGCACGAGTTCCAGGCCGTCGATCCGGACCTCCCGCCCCACCAGCTCCACCCGCTCGCCGCGCAGCAGGGCGCGGACCGCCGTGACGGTCTCCTCCAGCAACGACAGCGGCGACCTCGCCCGGGCCCCGACCGACTCCATCCACCCCTGCACGCCGTGCCCCACCCCGGCCACCAGCCGGCCCGGGAAGATCCGCTCCAGCGTGGCGAGTTCCATCGCCAGCAGCGCGGCGTTGCGCAGCGGCGCGGGGGTGATGCCGATGCCGACGCGCAGCCGCTCCGTCGCGCCCAGCGCGGCGGCGGCCGCCGAGACGCCCGCGTTCCAGCCCAAGTCCTCGACGACCCACAGTTCGTCGACGCCGATGCGCTCCATCTCCCGTGCGAACCCTGGCAGTTGCTCGGGCGCCCAGGCCCGGTCGAACATCACGCCGATGCGCTGATCCGAAGTCATGCGGGAACGCTAACGCAGCCCCCGGACAGAGCCCAGGGCGGTGCTCATGCCCGGTGTTCAGGACGTCCCCGGTGGGGAATCCGACACAGGTGGGGCCACCCGGGACGGCGTGGCGTCCGCCGGGCCGCCGCCCGGCGCGCGCAAGACTGGGCCGGGCCAGGGAGCCCACGCGGAACCGGAAGGGGAACCGATGCCCACGCAGGAGGAACGGCGGGCCTGGAACGAGCAGGTCATCCAGGAGTTCCGGGAGAACGGCGGCCGGGTCGGCGGTGCCTTCGCCGGCACGCCGCTGCTGCTGCTCACGACGACCGGCGCGCGGTCGGGGGAGCCGCGCACCAACCCGCTGGCCTGCCGCCGGGAGGGCGAGGACCTGGTCGTCTTCGGCAGCAACGGCGGCCGCACGACGGATCCGGCCTGGGTGCACAACCTGCGGGCGAAGCCGGAGGCGGAGGTGGAGTACGGCACCGCGCGCTTCCCGGTGCTGGCCCGCTTCGCGGAGGGCGAGGAGCGTCGGCGGCTGTGGCAGGCGCAGGTGCACGACGCCCCGGGGTTCGCCGGGTACGCCACCTCGGCCGCACCCCGGGAGATCCCGGTCGTGGTGCTGACCCGGATCTGATCACGATCCGACCCGGATCCGACCGGGTGGGCTCCGCGTCGGTCCGGGGCGCACCCCTATGCTCTGAGCCATGACCGACGACGTGCAGCCCGCCGCCCTGGACCCCGAGGACGCCAAGATCATCACGCTGGCGCGCTCCGCCCGCGCCCGCAACGGCGTGCCCGAGGGCGCGGCGGTCCGCGACGAGACCGGCCGCACCTACGTCGCCGCGACCGTGGCCCTGCCCTCCCTGCGGTTGAGCGCCGTGCAGGTGGCCGTGGCCATGGCCGTCGCCAGCGGCGCGAAGGCGCTGGAGGCGGCGGCGCTGGTCTCCGACGCCGAGCAGGTGGCCGACGCCGACCTGGCCGCCGTCCGCGACCTGTCCCAGCAGGGGACGCACGTCCTGCTCGCCGCCCGCAACGGCGATCTTCGGACGGTCGTCCCGGTCGGCTGACCCGAACTCGCGTTCCGCCGTTGCCCCGATCCGGTTAGGGTCGGGGCATCGTGCTGCGCGGACGGGTCCGGGGAGGGGCTGGCGTGGGGGGTATCGCGTTCATCGCCGGGGTGATCTTCGTCCTGATGGGCATGGGCCACTGGCAGGACACCGGCAACCCGGGATGGCTCACGGCGGCCATCATCGTCGCGCTGTTCACCCTCATCGGCGGAGTGAAGTCGCTCTTCAAGCGCGGCAAGTGACGTCACGTGAGGTCGGGCGTGTCCTTCGGACCAGGCCGGGCGGGCGCCGCCGACGCACGCACCTCGACGACGCCCGCTGATCCGACCTGATCCGGAAGGCACGCCCCACGCCCCCCGGCGGGCCGTCCGCCCTGTCGTCCCGGGCTTCGTTCGTAGGGGAGAATGGGGCGCATGAGCGCACGCCCCCAGCAGCACCGCAGGACCGCCGCCGACTCCGCCCCGGACGGGGCCCAGCCGTACCGGTCGGGCTTCGCCTGCTTCGTCGGGCGGCCCAACGCGGGCAAGTCGACGCTGACGAACGCGCTGGTGGGCACCAAGGTGGCGATCACCTCGGACCGTCCGCAGACCACCCGGCACACGGTGCGCGGCATCGTGCACCGCCCGGACGCGCAGCTCGTGCTCGTGGACACCCCCGGCCTGCACAAGCCGCGCACCCTGCTCGGCGAGCGGCTCAACGACGTCGTGCGCACGACCTGGGCCGAGGTCGACGTGATCGGCTTCTGCCTGCCCGCCGACCAGAAGATCGGACCCGGCGACCGGTTCATCGCCAAGGAGATCGCGGGCATCAAGCGCACGCCCAAGGTCGCCGTCATCACCAAGACGGACCTGGTGGACTCCAAGCGGCTCGCCGAGCAGCTGCTCGCCGTGGCCCAGATGGGCGCCGAGCTGGGGATCGAGTGGGCGGAGATCGTGCCGGTCTCGGCGGTCTCCGGCAAGCAGGTCGAGCTGCTGGTCGACCTGCTCGTGCCGCTGCTGCCCGAGGGCCCGATGCTGTACCCGGACGGGGACCTGACGGACGAGCCCGAGCAGGTGATGGTCGCGGAGCTGATCCGCGAGGCGGCGCTGGAGGGCGTCCGCGACGAACTTCCGCACTCGCTGGCCGTGGTGGTGGAGGAGATGCTGCCGCGCGAGGGGCGCCCGGAGGACCGGCCGCTGCTGGACATCCACGCCAACGTCTACATCGAGCGGCAGAGCCAGAAGGCCATCGTCATCGGCGCGAAGGGGGCGCGGCTGAAGGCCGTGGGCACGGCGGCCCGCCAGCAGATCGAGGCGCTGCTGGGCACGCCCGTCTACCTGGACCTGCACGTCAAGGTCGCCAAGGACTGGCAGCGCGACCCCAAGCAGCTGCGCAAGCTGGGCTTCTGACGCCCCGTCTGCTGACGGTCCCTCGGGGGCGTACGGAGGTCCGCGCCGGGCACACCATCCACCGGGACGATCGAGGGCTCCGCAGCACCCTCGACGCCCGGACCCGAGGAGGAGCCGTCGCATGAGCCACCCCGCCACCGGCCAGCCCGCCACCCCCGACGACGCCCGCCGCGAGGCCGCCGTCGAGGCCGCGCTCGGCAAGCTCGACCTGGCCGCCAAGGTCGCCCTGCTCTCCGGGGCCGACATGTGGTCGCTGCCCGCCAACGAGGACATCGGCCTGGGCCGCCTGGTCATGTCGGACGGCCCGGCCGGCGTCCGCGGTGAGCGCTGGACCGCCGACGACCCCTCCGTGGCCCTCCCCTCGCCCACCGCCCTGGCGGCTGCCTGGGACACCGAACTGGCCCGGCGCACCGGGCGGTTGCTCGCCCAGGAGGCGCGCCGCAAGGGCGCCCACGTCGTCCTCGCGCCCACCGTCAACCTGCACCGCAGTCCGCGCGGCGGCCGCCACTTCGAGGCCTACTCGGAGGACCCGCTGCTCACCGGGGAGATCGGCGCGGCCTACGTCGCGGGCGTGCAGGACGGCGGCGTCGCCACCACGCCCAAGCACTGGGTGGCCAACGACTCGGAGACCGACCGCTACACCGTCGACGTCGTCGCCGACGAGCGCACCCTGCGCGAGCTGTACCTGGCCCCCTTCGAGGCCATCGTCCGCAAGGCGCGGCCGTGGGGCCTCATGGCGGCCTACAACCAGGTCAACGGCGTGTCGATGTGCGCGCACGACGGGCTCAACAACCGGGTGCTGCGCGGGGAGTGGGGGTTCGACGGCGTGCTCGTCTCCGACTGGACCGCCGCGCGGGACACGGTCGCGGACGCGCTCGGCGGTCTGGACGTGGCCATGCCGGGGCCGGTGACCGTCTACGGCGAGCACCTGGTGTCGGCAGTCCGCCGGGGGGACGTCCCCGAGGAGACGATCGACGCACTGGCCCGCCGCGTGCTGCGGCTGGCCGCCCGGGTGGGCCTGCTCGCCGACGCCCCGCCCGCCGTCGCCCCGGCGCAGCTGCCCGCCGGGATCGACGGCGCGGCCCTGGCCCGGGAGATCGCGGTCCGGGGCGCGACCTTGCTGAAGAACGACGGAGTGCTGCCGCTGTCCCCGCACGTCGGTTCGGTCGCGTTGATCGGCGCGGCCGCCTCCGAACCCCGGATCGGCGGCGGTGGATCCGCGCAGGTCTTCCCGGCCCGGATGACCACCCCGCTGGAGGGCCTGCGGGCCGCGCTCCCGCCCGGCACCGCGCTGGTCCACGCCCTCGGCGCCGACCCGCGCACCCACCTCGCCCCGGCCGCCTTCCCGGTCACCGCGCGGCTGCTGGACCACGGCGACACCCGCCTGGCGACGGTCGAACTGCCCGACGGAGCCGCCCGCTGGATCGGGGAACTGCCCGACGGCGTCTCCTTCGCGCACCTCGGCGCCGTCGAACTCACCGGCACGCTCCAGCCCGCGCGCGCCGGGATCCACCGCCTCGGGATCCGCGGGGCGGGGGAGTTCCGCCTGGAGGCGCGGGGCGAGGTCCTCTTCGACGGGGTGGTGCCGCTGGAGGGCACCGACCCGGCCGGGGCCTTCCTCAATCCGCCGGAGCGGGTCTTCGAGCTGGAGCTGGACTCGCTGGAGCCGGTCGAGCTGACGCTGCGCCACACAACGGCCGGGGCAGGGGAGTTGGCCGGGTTCGGCCTGGTCTCCTTCACCCTGGCGCACGGTGAGCCGGTCGGCACCGCCGACGAGCTGATCGAGGAGGCCGTCGCGGCAGCCGCCGCGGCCGACGTGGCCGTGGTCGTCGTGGCCACCACCGAGGAGGTGGAGAGCGAGGGCGTGGACCGTGGCGGACTGGCCCTGCCGGGCCGTCAGGACGAGCTGGTGACCCGGGTGACCGAGGTCAACCCGCGGACGGTCGTCGTCGTCAACGCCGGCGCCCCGGTGCTGCTGCCCTGGCGGGACCGGGGCGGCGGCGGTGCTGCTCACCTGGTTCCCCGGCCAGGAGGGCGGCGCGGCCCTGGCCGACGTGCTCACCGGCGCGGCCGAGCCCGGCGGCCGCCTGCCGACGACCTGGCCCGCCGCGGAGGCGGACGCGCCGGTCTGGGCGGTCGAGCCGGTGAACGGCCGACTCCCCTACGACGAGGGCGTGTTCACCGGCTACGCCGCCTGGGAGCGGCGCGGCACGGTCCAGCCCGCGTACGGCTTCGGACACGGCCTCGGCTACACCGACTGGGAGTACGAGTCCCTGGAACTCGCCCAGCCGGTCCCGGCCGTGGGCCCGTACGACACCGTCGTCGAGGTGGCCGTCCGGGTGCGCAACACCGGGGCGCGCGCCGGGCGGGAGGTCGTCCAGGTCTACCTGGCGCCGGAGGAGCCGGGCGACGACCGTCCGGTCCGCCGGCTGGCCGGCTTCGCCGTGGTGACGGCGGACCCCGGCGAGGCCGTCGAGGCCCGCATCCGCCTGGAGCGCCGGTCCTTCGAGACCTGGACGGACGGTTCCGGCTGGACCCCGCGCCCGGGCGGCTACCGCGTCGAGGCGGGACGCTCCCTCGCGGACTGCCGCCTGGCGGCGTCGATCCCGGTGCCGCTCAGCTGAACGGAGGCGCCGGTCAGAACGCCCCCACCTGGCCCAGGACCAGGGCCACCAGCTCCCGCTGACTGCCGGTCAGGTTCGGCTCCGCGCAGTGGCCCACCGGCCGCTCGTCGACCCGGATCTCGTAGTGGAACGCGTCCGGGCGCGGAAAGGGGACCTGGGCGGAGCCGCACGCGCCCAGGGCCTCCCGGACCACCGCGTGGATGTGGGGGGCGTCAGGCCGGCCCTCCGTGTCGAGCAGGACGCAGAGCGGTGCCGCGAGACCCCCGGTGCGGGTGACCTGTATGCGCATAGTGGTCAGTCTGCAACGCGGAGTGGCCGCCGGGACAGTCCTCCCAGCTTCCGGTTCGGTCTCCGAATCATGTGCGCCACGTGAAGGAGAGGCGTTCGTCTCAGTGGGCGGACGAAACCGGGGTGCTTGCTGCGTCGGCCCGCCGCTCTCGGCTAGGGTGGCAGCACCATGCGTTACGGGCTGCTTCTTCTTAGCTGCCGCGGCGAGGGCCTGCGATAAGGCCGACTCCCTCGCCGCGGGGACTCGCGCTGTGCGCTCAGAGACGCTCCACACCAGCGTCGGCCGTCACGGAAGTCCCGGATCAACGCAGCCAGGGAAGCAGGAAAGACATCATGGCCAACGAGCCCGCCCAGCCCATGTTCCACGAGCGCCCCACCCCGGTCACCGCCGACACCGTCGCGCAGCGGCCCAGCGGGATGCCGTTCGAGCGCTACCGCCCCTTCCCCACCGTGGACCTGCCGGACCGCACCTGGCCGTCCAAGGTGATCACGAAGGCCCCGCGCTGGCTCTCCACCGATCTGCGCGACGGCAACCAGGCGCTGATCGACCCGATGTCCCCGGTACGCAAGCGGGCCATGTTCGACCTGCTGGTACGTCTGGGCTACAAGGAGATCGAGGTCGGCTTCCCGGCCTCCGGCGCCACCGACTTCGACTTCGTCCGCTCGATCATCGAGGACGACGCGATCCCCGAGGACGTGACCATCTCCGTCCTGACCCAGGCCCGCGAGGACCTGATCGCCCGCACCGTCGAGTCGCTGCGCGGCGCCCACCGGGCCACCGTCCACCTGTACAACGCCACTTCGCCGATGTTCCGCCGGGTCGTCTTCAAGGCGTCCAAGGAGGACGTGAAGAACATCGCCGTGGACGGCACCCGCCTGGTGATGGAGTACGCCGAGAAGATCCTGGGCGACGACACCGTCTTCGGCTACGAGTACTCGCCCGAGATCTTCATCGACACCGAGCTGGACTACGCGCTGGAGGTCTGCGAGGCGGTCATGGACGTCTGGCAGCCCGCCGCCGGCCGCGAGATCATCCTGAACCTGCCGACCACCGTCGAGCGGTCCACCCCGAACGTCTACGCCGACAAGATCGAGTGGATGTCGCGGAACCTGTCCCGCCGTGAGTTCGTCTGCCTGTCCTCGCACCCGCACAACGACCGCGGCACCGGCGTGGCCTCCGCCGAGCTGGCCATCATGGCCGGCGCCGACCGCGTCGAGGGCTGCCTGTTCGGGCAGGGCGAGCGCACCGGCAACCTGGACCTGGTCAACGTCGGGCTGAACCTGTTCTCGCAGGGCGTGGACCCGCAGATCGACTTCTCTGACATCGACGAGATCCGCCGCACCTGGGAGTACTGCAACCAGATGCAGCTGGCGGAGCGTCACCCCTACGTCGGCGACCTGGTGTTCACCTCCTTCTCCGGCTCCCACCAGGACGCCATCAAGAAGGGCTTCGACCAGCTGGAGGTCGACGCGGCCGAGGCCGGCGTCCCGGTCTCCGCCTACACCTGGGACATGCCCTACCTGCCGATCGACCCGAAGGACGTGGGCCGCTCCTACGAGGCGGTCATCCGGGTCAACAGCCAGTCCGGCAAGGGCGGCATCTCCTACGTGCTGAAGCAGGACCACAAGCTGGACCTGCCGCGCCGGATGCAGATCGAGTTCTCCAAGATCATCCAGGCCAAGACCGACGCCGAGGGCGGCGAGGTGACGCCGGCTCAGATCTGGTCCGTCTTCGAGGACGAGTACCTGCCCACCCCGGCCACCCCGTGGGGCCGCATCCAGCTGCGCTCGCACCAGTCCTCCAGCACCGCGGACGGCCGGGACACCATCACCGTGGACGCCACCGTGGACGGCGCCGACACCGTGCTGACCGCCACCGGCAACGGCCCGCTGGACGCGTTCGTCGCCGCCCTGGGCGGGATCGACGTGGACGTGCGGGTGCTGGACTACGCCGAGCACACCATGAGCCAGGGCTCCGGCGCCCAGGCCGCCTCCTACGTGGAGTGCGCGGTGGACGGCAAGGTCGTCTGGGGCATCGGCATCGACACCTCGATCGTCCGCGCCTCGATCAAGGCCGTCGTCTCCGCCGTCAACCGGGCGCAGCGCGACTGACCCGATCTGACCACTCACGTTCGCCCCTGGCCGAAAGCCAGGGGCGAATGTGCTCTACGCCACAAAAACTTGCCCGCAGACGCGCACACAGTGCTGACATGTCGTCACTCAGATGGCAGCATGAGGGTCCCCCGACACCGCGGTCGGGCAGGCAGCAGGGAGTGTGGTGCCGTGGCAGTTTCCGTCGCGCTTTCCCTCGTGGGCGTCCGCTGGAGCACCCAGGTCCGGGGCGAGTTCTTCTGCCCGGGCTGCGGCGGCGACCGCAACTACCGACGCCAGACCGGCCGCCGCTGGCTACGCCTGCTCGGCGTCCCGCTGCTGCCGCTCGGCGACGCGGGCAGCAGCTTGCAGTGCGCGACCTGCCACGAACGCTACGGGCTCGACGCCCTCGAACGCCCTACCTGCACCGCCCTGTTGGCGATGCTGCGGAACGCGCACTGGGCGGTCGCCCTCGCCCTGCTCGCCGCCGGCGGCTCAGCCGCCCCGACCGCGCGGCGGGTCGCGCTGACCACGCTGCGTGAGGCGGGCCACGAGGAGCTGGACGAGGCCCGGCTGCTGGAGATGCTGGCCCAGCTGACCGACGACTCCCCGCTGGACGACGTGTACGGCTGCGGCTCCGCGCTGGCGGTCGAACTCCACACGGCGCTGGAGCCGTTGACGCCCCATCTGCTCGCCCCGGGCCTGGAGCGGCTGCTGCTGCAGGGCGCGTGGATCGCCCTGGCCGACGGCCCCTACCGGCCTCGGGAGCGGGAGGCGCTCGCGGCCGTCGGCCGCGTCCTCGGCCTCGCCGAGGCCCGCACGCAGGCGCTGCTGCTCGCCGCGGAGCACACCCCGCACCAGTGACGGCGCCGCGCGCGGTTCCGCGTCCGCTTTCTTTGCGTATCCGTAGTTCTGCGTATCCCGGATGACGGTGGGTCGGCTCCGGGGGTGGAGTGGTGGAGTCGGGCCACCACCCCACAGGAGCCGCCATGATCGCCAGCGAGTCCGTCCGGAGCGCCGCAGCGGAAGCCCCGCCCGGCCGTCCCCGCCCGGGCCCCGGTCCCGCCGCCTGCTGCCTGCCCGCGGTACCGGCCTCCGTCCCACGGCTGCGCCGGTTCGCCCGGGCCACGGCCGCGCGCTGGGGACTGCCGGACGGCGTCCAGGACCCACTGGCCCTGGTCGTCACCGAGCTGGCCGCCAACGCGGTGCGCCACAGCGGCAGCCCGGACGTCGCCCTGCTGCTCAGCACCGACGGCTTCACGGTGACCGTCGAGGTGCGCGACACCGGCCGCTGGCGGGTGGCGAGCCCGGCGGGCGAGCCGGACCAGGCCTGCGGAGGCCGCGGCCTGCCGCTGGTCCGCGCCTTCGCCGCGGACTGGACCCTCTGGCGCACCCCCGGCGGCACCCTGGCCGTCGCCGAGCTCGTCGTCCTGCCGGACCGCTGACCGGTCCCGACCGCTGACCTGCGCGGATCTGACGCGCGGCGCTTGCCCCCGCCGACGCACCGGCCTAGCCTGACCGGCACCGGGCGGATGCGGCTGACTGCCGCCGTCCGGGAGCCGTCAGCAAGGCAGGTGATTCCGTGGGCCTCGACCCCCTTCCTCAGGCCGTGCCGGTCGGCGGCGGCTTCCGGTTCGTGGGCCGCCGACGCGAACTCGCCCTGCTGCGCGCGGCGATCGAGCACCCGCCGGCCGTGGTGCTGGTCGAGGGCGAGGCCGGGATCGGCAAGTCGCGGCTGGTCCGCGAGGCCACCGCGGGCCTGCCCGGACCGCCCGTGCTGACCGGCTTCTGCCACCCGCTGCGGGAGCCCTTCCCCTTCGGCCCGGTCGTCGACGCGCTGCGCAAGGCCGGCCCGCTGCTTCCCCCGGCCGACGCCATCGCCCCCAGCGCCGGAGCCCTGGTCCCGCTCCTCCCCGACCTGGCCGACCGGCTCCCGCCCCGGCTGCCGCGCCCCGACGACCCCGGCTCGGCCCGCCAGCAACTCGTCCTCGCCGTGCGCTCGTTCCTCACCGCCCTGGGCCCGGCCGTGGTGGTCATCGAGGACCTGCACTGGGCCGACGAGGCCACCCGCGAGCTGATCCTGCTGCTCAACCGGGACCTGCCGCAGCAGCTCGCCCTCGTCGTCACCTACCGCGCCGACGACATGCCCGCCGGGGCGCCGCCGCTGGGCAGCGCCTACCGGCGCTCGCCCGGAGCGGCCGGCGTGCGGATCCACCTCGAGCCGCTGTCCGAGCAGGACGTGCGCGAGCTGGCCCGCGACGCCCTAGGCGAGGACGCCGGCTCCGCCCTGGTGGGCGTCCTCTACCAGCGCAGCGAGGGGCTCCCGCTGATCGCGGAGGAGGACCTGCTGACCGTCACCGAGCACAGCCACCACCCCTCCGGACAGGCCGACCTCGCCACCCGGCTGGAGCACGCCGAGATCCCCGGCAGCCTGCGCGAGGCCGTCACCGAGCGGCTGGCCGCGCTCTCGGAGCGGGGAGCGGCCGTCGCCGCGGCCGCCGCCGTCCTGGCCGTCCCCGCCCCCGAACCGCTGATCAGCCAGGTCGCCGGACTCACGGCCGACGGGGGCGCGGAAGGACTGACCGAGGCGCTGGGCGCGGCCCTGCTCCAGGAGACCGCCGGCCACCGGTACGTCTACCGGCACGTGCTCGCCCAGCAGGCCGCCTACCAGTACCTGCCCGGGCCGCAGCGCAGGCGGCTGCACCACCGCGCCCTGGAGGCGCTGCAGGCCCAACAGCCGCCGCCGCTGGTGCAGATCGCCCACCACACGCTCGCCCTCGGCAACCGGGACGCCTGGCTGCCTCAGGCCCAGGCCGCCGCCGACCAGGCCGTCGAGCTCGGGGACCACGGCACCGCCGCCGCGCTGCTGCACCAGATCCTGGACACGCCCGAGCTCCAGCCCGAACCGCGCTCCCGGGCCGCGCTCACCCTGGCCCGCATCGCCGTCAACGGCGTCGACCTGGCCGGCAACGCCGCCGCACTGCGCCGGATCCTGGCGGACCCGCACCTGCCGGCGACCACCCGCGGCGACATCCGGCTCAGCCTGGGCCTGCTGATGGTCAACCACGGCTCCGACCGCACCGGGCACGGGGAGATCGAACGCGCCGTCAGGGAACTGCGCCACTGCCCCGAGCGCGCCGCCCGGGGCATGGTCGCGCTCGCCATGAACGAGCGCGGCGACAGCGCCGACCAGGCCTGGACCTGGCTGGAGCGCGCCGAGGAGACCGTCCGCGACGGGCCCTACGAGGCCATGCGCGCCACCGTCCGCGCCACTCGGCTCAGCCTGCTCGCCCGGGAGGCGGACCCGGACGTCTGGCCGTTCCTCGACGACCTGCCGCGCCGCGCGGATGACCCGGAGGTCCTCCGGCAGACCGCCCGGGCCCTCTACAACGTCGGCGAACTGGCCGTCGAGACCGGCCACGACCGGCGCGGCAGAGCCCTGCTGACGGAGGCTCAGGCGCTCGCCAGGGACGCCGGCATCCCGCACCTGGAGTGCTACAGCCGCATCGCGCTGCTGCGCCTGGACGGACTGGCCGGCCACTGGGCGGAGCTGGAACGGGACTTCGCGCTGCTGATCGACGAGTACCCCGACATCGGCATGGCCCGCGAGGAGCGCGCCCTGGCCGGCGCCCGCCTGGCGATCGCCCGTGGCCGCCAGGCCCGGGCCTTGGAGTGGCTGCAGGAGGCCGCCGACTTCGGCGCCCGCGGCACCCAGGTGACCGTCAGCTGCCGCGCGGCGGCCGAGACCGCGGCCCTCCGCCTGGCCCAGGACGCCCCGGCGGCGGCCTGGGGCGCCGCCCTCGCCGCCGTCACGGACCTGCGCGGCGCCCGCGCCTGGCCCCGTGCCACCGGCCTGCTGCCGGTCGCCGTCGAGTCCGCCCTCGCCTGCGCCGATCGGGACGCCGCCGAGCAGCTCGCCGACGAGGCCGAACAGCAGCTCAAGGGCCGGGACGCCCCCGGCGCGACGGCCGAACTCCACTGCGCCCGGGGCCTGTTGCTGGAGGCGGCCGACCCGGCGGGGGCCGCCGAGCAGTTCGCCCACGCCCGGTGCGACTGGGACGCGATCGGCCGCCCCTACGAGAGCGCCCGCGCGGCCGAGCGCCAGGGCCGGGCGCTGGCCGGAAGCCGGCCGGAGGAGTCCGCGGAGCCCCTGGGCCAGGCGGTCCGCACCTTCGAACACCTCGGCGCCACGGCGGACGCGGCCCGCTGCCAGCGGACGCTGCGCGAGCTGGGCCTGCGCGCCCCGGCGTCCCGAGGGCGTCGCAGTTACGGCAGCGAGCTCTCGCCCCGCGAACTCCAGGTGGCGGAACTGCTCGCGCGGGGCGCGACCAACCGCGACATCGCGGAAGCGCTGTTCCTGTCCCCGCGGACCGTCGAGCAGCACGTCGCCCACGTCCTGAAGAAGCTCGACGTCCCCCGACGGCACGTCAAGTCCGCCCTCGCCCACCACGCACCCCCCAAGGGGCGCGAGGAACTGCGCGAGTGACCCACCACCCGGGGAGGTCCGTCCCGCACACGGCGCCGGACCTCCGCGGGTGGTGTGCCGGCCGCGCCCACGCGGCGGAGCCGCACATGTCGGCGGCCTCGCGCCCCTGACGGGCGCGCCCTCGCCCACCACGCACCTCCCAAGGGGCGCGAGGAACTGCGCGAGTGACCCACCACCCGGGGAGGTCCGTCCCGCACACGGCGCCGGACCTCCGCGGGTGGTGTGCTCATCGCGCACTTCTCGCGCCCCTGACGGGCCTCGCGCCCCTGACGGGCCTCGNCGGGGAGGTCCGTCCCGCACACGGCGCCGGACCTCCGCGGGTGGTGTGCTCATCGCGCACTTCTCGCGCCCCTGACGGGCCTCGCGCCCCTGACGGGCCTCGCGCCCCTGACGGGCCTTGCGCCCCTGACGGGCCTTGCGCCCCTGACGGGCCTTCGGCCCCTGGGGCGGTGCATGGACAATGGGGTGCATGACTCTGATCCGGGACGATGGCGTGGTGCTGCGCACCCAGAAGCTGGGGGAGGCCGACCGGATCATCACCCTGCTGACGCGGCAGCACGGCCGCGTGCGCGCCGTCGCCCGGGGGGTGCGCAAGACGAAGTCGAAGTTCGGGGCCCGGCTCGAACCCTTCTCCCACGTGGACGTCCAGTTCTTCACCCGCGGCACCGAACTCGTCGGACGCCACCTCGCGCTCTGCACCCAGGTGGAGACCATCGCCCCCTACGGCGGACGGATCGTCAGCGACTACGGCCGCTACACCGCCGGGACGGCCATGCTGGAGACCGCCGAGCGCTTCACCGAGAACGAGGGCGAGACCGCCACCCAGCAGTACCTGCTCCTCGTCGGCGCGCTGCGCACCCTCGCCTCGGGCGGACACGAACCGCACCTGGTCCTCGACGCGTTCCTGCTGCGCTCCCTCGCCGTCAACGGCTACGCGCCCTCCTTCGACGACTGCGTCCGCTGCGGGCTGCCCGGACCCAACCGGTTCTTCTCGGTGCAGACCGGCGGCGCCCTCTGCGGCGACTGCCGGGTGCCGGGGAGTGTCGTACCCTCCCCTGAGACACTGGAGCTGCTGGGCGCGCTGCTGTCCGGCGACTGGGAGACCGCGGACGCCTGCGAACCGCGCCACGCCCGCGAGGGCAGTGGGCTGGTCGCAGCCTACGTCCAGTGGCACCTGGAGCGCGGGCTCCGTTCACTGCGATACGTGGAGAAGTAGCGGCGATGGCGACGGCAAGGCGATCGATCTTCGGCGGCGGCAAGCGGCGTGAGTACCTTCCGCCGAGTCCCCACCCCAGCGGTGCGCAGCCGCCCAAGATCCCCGGGGAGCTGGTCCCCGAGCACGTCGCCATCGTCATGGACGGCAACGGTCGCTGGGCCAAGGAGCGCGGGCTGCCGCGCACGGAGGGGCACAAGGTCGGCGAGGCCGTCGTGCTCGACGTCCTCAAGGGCTGCCTCGAACTGGGCGTCAGGAACCTCTCCCTGTACGCCTTTTCCACCGAGAACTGGAAGCGCTCGCCCGACGAGGTGCGCTTCCTGATGAACTTCAACCGCGACGTCATCCACCGCCGCCGCGACGAGATGAACGCGATGGGCATCCGGATCCGCTGGGCCGGCCGCATGCCGCGGCTGTGGAAGAGCGTGGTCCAGGAGCTCCAGGTCGCCGAGGAGATGACCAAGGACAACGACGCCATGACCCTCTACATGTGCGTCAACTACGGCGGCCGGGCCGAGATCGCCGACGCCGCCGCCGCGCTCGCCGAGGACGTCGCGGCCGGGCGGCTGGACCCGAAGAAGGTCAACGAGAAGACCTTCGCCCGGTACCTCTACCACCGCGACATGCCCGACGTGGACCTGTTCATCCGGCCCAGCGGCGAGCAGCGCACCTCCAACTTCCTGCTCTGGCAGTCGGCTTACGCGGAGATGGTGTTCCAGGACGTGCTCTGGCCGGACTTCGACCGGCGCGACCTGTGGCGGGCCTGCGAGGAGTTCGCCATGCGCGACCGCCGTTACGGCGGCGCCGTCCCCAACGAGGTGGCCAACGCCAACGACGTGCCCGCGCAGGTGCAGCCCGCTCAGTCCTGACCGGACTCCGCCTCCGCCGCGCACTGCGTGCAGGTGCCGAAGATCTCCAGGGTGTGCGCCACGTCCACGAAGCCGTTCTCGGCGGCCACGGTGTCGGCCCAGCGCTCCACCGCCGGGCCCTCCACCTCCACCGTCCGGCCGCAGTTGCGGCAGACCAGGTGGTGGTGGTGGCCGCTGGAGCAGCGGCGGTAGACGGCCTCGCCGTCGTCGGTGCGCAGCACGTCGATCTCGCCGGCGTCGGCCAGGGACTGCAGCGTGCGGTAGACGGTGGTCAGCCCGACCGAGTCGCCGCGGTGCTTGAGCAGGTCGTGCAGCTCCTGGGCGCTGCGGAAGTCGTCGACCTCGGCCAGTACGGCGGCCACCGCGGTGCGCTGGCGGGTCGACCGGGCGGGGGAGGACGGCTTGGCGGCGGTCACCGGAACTCCTGACGGCTCGTCGGACGGCTGGTGGGGGACGTGCCTGCCATTGTGCCAGCCCGGCCGGGGGCGTCCGGGGAAACCGATTTGGAACGGGCCCGGCGCGGCCCGGTAGCCTGAGGTATTCGGTTTCCGTTGTAGATCCGTCGTACCTGAAGAGAGCACTGTGGCCGCCGACAAGATCGACACCATCGTCAGCCTGAGCAAGCGCCGTGGCTTCGTCTACCCCTGTAGCGAGATCTACGGCGGACAGCGCGCCGCCTGGGACTACGGTCCGCTGGGCGTGGAGCTCAAGGAGAACATCAAGCGCCAGTGGTGGCGTGCGATGGTCACCGGCCGGGAGGACGTCGTCGGTCTCGACTCGTCCGTGATCCTGGCCCGCGAGGTCTGGGAGGCGTCCGGCCACGTCGCCACCTTCAACGACCCGCTCACCGAGTGCACCTCCTGCCACAAGCGGTTCCGCGCGGACCACCTGGAGGAGGCCTACGAGGCCAAGCACGGCCGGCTGCCGGCCAACGGCCTGGCCGACATCAACTGCCCGAACTGCGGCACCAAGGGCCAGTTCACCGAGCCCAAGCAGTTCTCCGGCATGCTCAAGACCCACCTCGGCGTCACCGAGGACGCCTCCGGCCTGGCCTACCTGCGCCCGGAGACCGCGCAGGGCATCTTCATCAACTTCGCCGCCGTGCAGACCACTTCGCGCAAGAAGCCGCCGTTCGGCATCGCCCAGACCGGCAAGAGCTTCCGCAACGAGATCACGCCGGGCAACTTCATCTTCCGCACCCGCGAGTTCGAGCAGATGGAGATGGAGTTCTTCGTCAAGCCGGGCGACGACGAGAAGTGGCACGAGTACTGGCTGCAGGAGCGCTGGAACTGGTACACCGGCCTCGGCATGCGCGAGGAGAACATGCGCTTCTTCGAGCACCCGAAGGAGAAGCTCTCCCACTACGCCAAGCGCACCGTGGACATCGAGTACCGCTTCAACTTCGGCGGCACCGAGTTCAGCGAGCTCGAGGGCGTGGCCAACCGCACGGACTACGACCTCACCCAGCACAGCGAGGCCTCCGGCGTCGACCTCAAGTACTTCGACCAGGAGTCCGGCGAGCGCTGGTACCCCTACGTCATCGAGCCGGCCGCCGGTCTGAACCGCGCCATGCTGGCCTTCCTGCTCGACGCCTACCGCGAGGACGAGGCCCCCAACGCCAAGGGCGTGATGGAGAAGCGCGTCGTCATGCGCCTCGACCCGCGCCTGGCCCCGGTCAAGGTCGCCGTGCTGCCGCTGTCGCGCAACGCCGACCTGTCCCCGAAGGCCCGCGGCCTGGCCGACGCCCTGCGCAAGCACTGGAACGTCGAGTTCGACGACGCCGGCGCCATCGGCCGCCGCTACCGCCGCCAGGACGAGATCGGCACGCCGTACTGCGTGACCGTCGACTTCGACACCCTGGACGACAACGCCGTGACCGTGCGCGAGCGCGACACCATGGCGCAGGAGCGGGTCTCCCTGGACCAGATCGAGGGCTACCTCGCGTCCCGGCTGATCGGCTGCTGAACCGTCAGGCGGCCAGCCGCACGCCCAGCCGCCCGGTTACCGGGCGCGCTGGGCGGGCGTTGGCCCGCGCCGCGGTCAGCAGGCAGGAGACCGCGAGCGGGAGCTCGATCAACAGGGCCATCAGCCACGCCTGAGTGAGACCGGGGCCGGTCGCCGTCGCCGTGTCCAGCGCGGCGTCCAGGAGCAGCAGGCCCGCCGTGGCCAGCGCGGCGGACCGGGCGAGCGCCCCGGCGGCGAGACCGGTCGTGACCAGTCCGGCGGCCTCCGCCGCGTCCAGGGCCACCCAGTTCCACTCGCCGCTCGCCGCCAGCAGGCACATCCACGGGAGCAGGGCCAGGCCCAGACCCGCGTACAGGGCACGCCCGTTCACCGCGACCACCCCGCCCGCACCCGCACCCGTTCCGCGTCCGCGCTGACCCAGCTGCCGTCCAGCGGGGCCTGGGCGACCCAGAAGGCCTCGCCCACCGGTCGCGGACGGACCGTCAACTCCCCGAAGCGGACGGCCGGGAGGCCGCCGTCCGGGGTGCGCAGCCCCCAGGCCAGCGCCGTGCCCTCGCCGCGCCGCGCTCCGCGCAGCACCCGGCGGGCCAACTGCGCGTCCACCAGGACGTCGACCAGCAGGCCGCGGTTGTAGACCTCGAGCGCCGACCGTCCCCGCGTCCCGCGGGCCAGCCGCACCGACCACGGACCGTCCAGCCAGGGCTCCATGGGAGCCACCCCCTTCGCATCTCTCCCGATGCGATCAACTCTCCTGGCGCGGACCGTTCGTGTCGGTAAAGCCGTTGCCCGAACCGGGGTGGAGCCAGCACCACCCCCGGGCCGGCAGCACGGTTCATGGCAGGTCAGCGGCCCGGCCCCCTAGGCTGCTGCGCATGTCGACCTCCACGGCGCTGCGCGTCGTCCTCGGGCCCCTGCACCCGAGGACCTGGCGGGACGGGGCCTTCCTGGCCGCCGGCACCGCGCTCGCGCTGCCCTTCCTGCTGGCACCGTTCTTCGTGCCGACGCTGACCGCGCTGCAGCGCAGCCGGTTCGAGAGCCTGCTCGGCGTGGCGATACCCGCCGACCTGCGCCCGGACCGGGCCGCCTGGCTGCGCCGGCTGGCCTACCACGGGCTGTGCGCGCCGGCGATCGCGCTCGGCGCGGTCGCCGTGCTGGCCACCTGGCCGGCCGCGCTGCTCGCCCTGAGCGCGCCGGGATGGCTGAGGTACGCGCCGGGGGACCACAGTTGGGGCGCCGGCAAGGGCTACGTCATCGTGGCCTCGGCCTCGATCCTCGGCGTCTGGGCCGCCGGAGCCCTCGCCGGACTGCTGGTGCACGCCGACCGGCTCGCCGCGCAGACGCTGCTCGGCCCGGACCGGGTCCGGGCCCTGGCCGAGCGGGTCGAGACGCTGGCGGAGAGCCGTGCCGAGGTCGTCGACGCGGCCGACGCGGAGCGGCGCCGGATCGAGCGCGACCTGCACGACGGCGCCCAGCAGCGGCTCGTCTCCCTCTCCATGAACCTGGGCCTGGCCCGTCGCGCCATGCGGAGCCTGTCCCCGGACGAGAAGGCGGCCCACGCCGAGGCCGCCATGGCCGAGGCGCACGCCGAGGCGCAGGCCGCCATCGCCGAACTGCGGGACCTGGTCCGGGGACTGCACCCGGTGGTGCTCGACGACCGGGGTCTGGACGCCGCCCTGTCCGGCGTCGCCGCCCGTGCGCCGATCCCCGTCTCGCTCCAGGTGGAGCTGGACCGGCGGGCCGCCCCGACGGTCGAGGCGGTCGCCTACTTCGTCGTCTCCGAGGCGCTCGCCAACATCGCCAAGCACGCCCGCGCCTCGCGCGCCGAGGTCGTCGTCCGGCGCACCGGCGAGCTGCTGCGGATCACCGTCACCGACGACGGCGTCGGCGGCGCCGACCCGGCCAAGGGCACCGGACTGGCCGGGCTGCGCCAGCGCGCCGCCTCCGTGGACGGAACCCTCGCCCTCTCCAGCCCCGTTGGGGGCCCGACCCGACTCACCGTGGAGCTGCCGTGCGAGCTGTGATCGCCGAGGACTCGGTCCTGCTGCGAGCCGGACTGGTCAAGGTCCTGGAAGCCGTGGGCTACCAGGTCCTGGCCGCCGTCGACGACGCCGAGCAGCTGCTCACGGCCGTCGGGGAGCACCGGCCCGACGTGGTGGTGACCGACGTGCGGATGCCGCCCGGCTTCACCGACGAGGGCGTGCGCGCGGCGCTGCTGATCCGCCGTCAGTGGCCGGACGTGGCGCTGCTGCTGCTCTCCCAGTACGTCGAGGAGCGCTACGCCGCCGACCTGCTGACCGGGAACACCCGCGGCATCGGCTACCTGCTCAAGGAGCGGGTGGGCAATGTCGACGACTTCCTCGACGCCCTGGAGCGGGTCGCGGGCGGCGGCACCGCGCTGGACCCGGAGGTCGTCTCCCAGCTGCTGCTGCGCCGCCAGACCGGGCCGCTGGACCAGTTGACGCCCCGTGAGCGGGAGGTGCTCGGACTGATGGCCGAGGGCCGCAGCAACGCCGCGATCGCGCAGACGCTGTTCGTCAGCGAGAGCGCGGTGGCCAAGCACATCAACAGCATCTTCACCAAGCTCGACCTGGCCCCGACCGAGGGCGAGCACCGCCGGGTGATGGCCGTCCTGCGCTTCCTGGAGGAGTCATGAGCGACAACGGGCGTCCCACTCGGGCGGGTTCGCACCGAGGCGCCTGGCTGCTGCTCGCCGCGGTGATGACCGCGGTGATCGCCGCGGACACCGCGCTGCTCGTGGTCCCGGCCATCGCCGCACAGGACGAGGACCACCAGCGCAGCTGGCACGGCGCGATCACCGCCGTCGAGATCGACGGCGGCTCGGCGGGCGTCACCCTGCGCTCGGGCCGGTCCGGGCAGGCCCGGGTCACGGAGCACCTGCACTGGACCTACCGCAAGCCGCGGGTCGAGCAGACACTGGAGGGCGGGGTGCTCCGGCTCAGCGTCCACTGCGACGACGTCCCCGTCCCCGGCGCGAGCTGCGACGTCAACCTGGACCTGCGGATCCCGCGCGACGCGGCGGTGCGGGTGGACGTCTCCTCCGGGGCCGTCGAGGCCCGGGACCTGGCGGGCGACCTGTCGGTGCGTCTGGACACCGGCCCGATCGACGGCTACGGCCTGCTCGCGGCGCATGTCGAGGCCCGGACGGTCAGCGGCCCGATCGACCTGACCTTCGCCGACGCCCCCAAGGACGTCAGCGCCACGGCGGTGGACGGCCCTGTGGACGTCTCCGTCCCGCAGGGCAGCCACTACGCCGTCACCGCCACCTCCACGGTGGGCGGCGCGAGCGTCGACGACGGCCTGGACTCCCCGGGCGCGACGGCCCGGATCACCGCCAAGGCCGTCAACGGCCCGGTGGACGTCAGCTGGCACTGACGGGCTGTCAGGCCCCGTGCGCCGTCAGCCCGGCGTGAAGCGGACCCGCGTCCCCGGACCCGCCTGCGCCGCGGCGTCCAGGGCGCGGGCGTCCACCACGGCGGCGACGGGATAGCCGCCGGTGGTCGGATGGTCACGCAGGAAGACCACCGGGCGGCCGTCCGGCGGGACCTGAACCGCGCCCAGGACCATGCCCTCGCTGGGCAGTTCGTCGTAGCGGGACCGGCCGAGCGGCGGACCGTCCAGGCGCAGGCCGACGCGGTTGGAGTGCGCGGTGACCGTGTACTCGGCGGCGGTGAGGGTGCGCAGCGCGGTGCCGGTGAACCAGTCCGCACGCGGTCCGAGGCGCACCGGCAGCACCAGCGTCCCGCTCGGCGGCCCCGGCCAGGGCGCGGCGGCCGCCGTCAGCGCGGGAGCCGGGAGCCCCGGGCCCGGGGGCCCGAGCGGCAGCACGTCCCCGTCGCGCAGCGGCGGCGG
This sequence comes from Streptacidiphilus monticola, assembly GCF_042658505.1. Lineage (NCBI taxonomy): Bacteria > Bacillati > Actinomycetota > Actinomycetes > Kitasatosporales > Streptomycetaceae > Streptacidiphilus > Streptacidiphilus monticola. Next base: position 20,998 of record NZ_JBHSQJ010000108.1, read on the forward strand.
GCCGAGCCCGGACAGCAGGTCGGTGGAGCGGGAGCCCAGCACCGGCGCCACGGCGATCCCGCCGTCCACCGCGACGTAGCTGCGGACTCCGGCGGTGGCCGTCCCGACGTCCAGCACCGCGCCCGCCGGGACCCGGACCGGGGCCCCCCAGGCCGCCGGGCGCCCGTCCACTCGCACCGGGCAGGGCGCGCCGCCGACGACGACGGTCAGGTCGCGGTCCGCCCGCAGCGCGCAGCCGGTGAGCGTGGTCTCCAGCGCGGCGGCGCCGGCATGATTGCCCAGCAGCCGGTTGGCGAGCGCGTGGCTCGCCGCGTCCAGGGCCCCCGAGAGCGGTACCCCGAGGTGGGCGTGGCCGGGGCGTCCCGCGTCCTGAACGGTCGTCAGCATCCCGGCGCGGACCACGGTCAGCGTCATCCGGCCACCTCCCGGAAGCGGATCCCGGTCCCGGGTGCCAGCAGCGCGGGGGGCTCGCGCGTCACGTCCCACAGGAGGGACGGGTCCGGCACCCGGCCCAGCAGCTGCCAGCCGCCGGGCGACTCACGCGGATACACGCCCGCGTACGGCCCGGCGAGCGCCACCGCCCCGGCGGGCACCCGGGTGCGCGGCGTGGCCCGGCGCGGGACGTGCAGGTGCGGTGGAAGCCCCGTCAGATAGCCGAAGCCGGGGGCGAATCCGCAGAACGCGACCCGGAACTCCGTCGCGCACAGCACGCGCACCGCCCCGCGCCGGTCCAGCCGCCAGAGTCCGGCCACCTCGTCCAGGTCCGCGCCGTCGAACACGACATCCAGCGTCACCCGCGGCCCCTGCGCGGCCGCCAGGGAAGGCACGTCCAGCCCGCCGAGCAGCCGCGCCAGTCGGGCCGGCTCCGCCACGCCGTCCAGCAGCAGCGTGCATGCGCCGGGCACCAACTCCCGTACCGCGCCCAGCTCCCCGGCCTCCCGGCGGCGGCTCAGTTCGGCATGCAGGGCGGCCACGGCCGGCCCGTCCGGCAGCTCGACGAGCAGCGCGTCCCGCCCGACCGGGCGGACCTCCCGGCTCATGCGGTGAACGCCCCGACCGTCACCCCGGCCTCCTCCAGCGCCTCGCGCACCCGGCGCGCGAGCGCGGCGGCGCCGGGCGTGTCCCCGTGCAGGCACAGGGACTCGGCCCGCACCGGAACCCTCGTCAGGCCGTCGGCGGCCGTGACCGTGCCGTCCACCACCAGCTGCACGCTGCGCCGCACCACCTCGTCCGGGTCGTGCACCACGGCCCCGGGTTCGCGCCGGGAGACGAGTGTGCCCTGCGGCGTGTAGGCCCGGTCCGCGAAGGCCTCGGCGACCGCGCGCAGCCCGGACCGCCGTGCGGCGTCCAGCAGTTGCGATCCCGGCAGGCCCAGAACCGGCAGCGCCTCCCCCGCCAGCCGGACGCCGGTCACCACCGCCCGCGCCTGCTCGGCGTCGTGCACGGTGCGGTTGTAGAGCGCGCCGTGCGGCTTCACGTACGCCACCCGGGTTCCGGCCGCCTCCGCGAAGACCCGCAACGCGCCGATCTGGTAGGCGACTTCGGCCGCCAGCTCCTCCGGCGGCAGGTCCATCGCCCGCCGCCCGAACCCGGCCAGGTCCCGGTACGACACCTGCGCCCCCACGGTGACGCTCCGCTGGGCGGCGAGCCGGCACACCCGGCGCATCGTCACCGGGTCCCCGGCATGGAACCCGCAGGCCACGTTGGCACTGCTGACGACGGACAGCAGGGCCTCGTCGTCCGTCAGCGTCCACCGCCCGAAGCCCTCGCCCAGGTCGGCATTGAGGTCGATCATGGCGACACCGTACCGCCCGCGGCCGCCCGCTCCGCCTAGGATCCGGGGGATGACGACGCGGGTACTGCTCACCGGTTTCGAGCCCTTCGGGGGCGAGAGCGTCAACCCCTCCTGGCAGGCGGTGGAACGGGTCGCCGCCACGCCGCCGCCGGGACTGGACGTCCACGCGCTGCTGCTGCCCTGCGCCTTCGACGTCTCACTCGACGTCCTGCGCGAGGCCGTCGCCCGGCTCGGCCCCGACCTGGTCGTCTGCACCGGGCAGGCGGGCGGCCGCCCGGATGTGACCCCGGAGCGCGTCGCTATCAACCTCGACGACGCGCGCATACCCGACAACACCGGCTTCCAGCCGGTGGACCGGGAGGTCGTCCCCGGCGGTCCGGCGGCGTACTTCTCCACCCTGCCGGTCAAGGCGTGCGTCGCGGCCATCCGAGCTGCCGGCCTGCCCGCCTCCGTCTCCCACACGGCGGGCACCTTCGTCTGCAACCACGTCGCCTACGGGCTGGCCCATCTGCTGGCCACGGAGTACCCGACCGTGCGCGGCGGGTTCGTCCACCTGCCGTACGCGCCCGAGCAGGTGACCGCCCGTCAGCAGCCCTCCCTCCCGGTGGCCGCCTCGGCGGAGGCCCTGCGGGTCCTGCTCTCGGCGGCCGCCGCCGCGGCCACGGACCTGCCGGTGTCCGAGGGCGCGATCAGCTGACCGGCGCGGGGTTCCGGCGGCGGCTGAGGGTGCGCAGCAGCCAGAAGCAGGGGAGCTGAACGGCCAGCGCGATCAGGGCGTGCACCGCCCAGGCGCCGACCAGCGTCGGGCCGCCCCAGCTGTTGTCGAAGCCGTGTGGGTCGCCCATCGCGGCGAGGGCGTCGGGCCGGAGCGGGTAGAGGTACCCGGCGAAGCCGAGGTAGACGACCAGGGCCGAGGCGAGCGGCCCGATCAGCGCGAGCGGCAGGATGCGCAGCCGGTAACGGCCCGTCAGCACCCCGGGCAGGGTGGTGAACCCGGCGAGGATGAGGCGCAGCGGCAGCCTGCCGGTGAGGCTCTTCGTCACGTTGGTCGTCATGCCTGCAAGCCTGGCTGAGCGCCCTGGCTCCCCACGAGCGTGGTACCACCCCGGATCGGGGGTGGCGCCCACACGAACGCCTGAGCCGCCCGGCTCAGCCGGCCAGCCGCGCGCGGGCCTCCATCAGCGCGAAGCCCAGCAGGTTCTCGCCCCGCCAGCGCGCCGGGTCCGTCGCCGCCTCGTGGGCCGCGCCGAGGCCGATGCCCCAGACCCGGTCGCGCGGGCTCGCCTCCACCAGCACGCGGCCCCCGGTGCCCAGCAGGTACGCCCGCAGGGCCGGGTCCTGCCCGAACTTGGCCACGTTGCCCCGGACGACGAGCTCGAAGCGTTCGGCCGCCCACCGCTCCTCGTCGAACCCCCGCACCAGCCGCCCGGCGGTCTTGGCCTCGGCGGGCGTGCGGGTGGCGAGTATCGGGGGAACTGACGCCTCGTCACCGAAGAGCCGGGCCTTCCCGGCCATCATCCAGTGCTCCGCGCTCGCGTAGTCAACGCCGTCCACGGTGAAGCGGCAGGGCCACCACTGGCTGAGCACCCCCTTGCCCACCGACCCGTCGGGCTGCGGCTGATGCCCCCAGAACATCAGCCACTTGGGCCTTGCCCCGGCGGCCGTCGCCGCCGCGAGCGCGGCCCGGTCCCGCACGTCGAGCACGTCCTGCACCACCCCGTTCGCGTCCATGCCGCCGATCCTGACAGCCGCCACTGACAACGGGCACCTGCATTTCCCCCAGCCGGAGCGCGACTCCACAGCTCGGCCCAGGACCGACCCGGCCGGGCCGGTCCTGGGCGGTGCCGCTCCGGCGCACCGGCCCGGGTCAGCCCACGGTCCGCGGCAGCCGGGTGGACAGGGCCACCACGCCTGCGGTGAGCGCGAGTTGCACGGCGAGCGTCAGGGCCAGCGCGTCCCGCATGCCCCACGCCGGGTAGAAGGAGAGGAAGAGCGTGCCCAGGGTGGCCACGCCCAGCGCCAGGCTGGACTGCTGGGTGGTGGCCAGGATGCCGCCGCCCACGCCGGCGCGGGCCGCCGGGACCTGGGAGAGGACGAGCCGGATCAGCGGGGGCATCACCAGTCCCTGACCGGTGCCGGCCACCAGCATGCCCGGCAGCAGCACCAGCGGGCTCAGCCCGTTCCAGTCGGCGAACACGGTGGCGGCGAGCACGGCCAGTCCGGTGGCCTGCAGCAGCGCACCCACCGTGATGACACGGGACCCGAAGCGGGACAGCAGTCGCGGGCCGGACAGCGAGGCCGTGAAGAACCCGGCCGCCATCGGCACCATGGCCAGGCCCGAGGTCACCGGACCCTCGTGCAGGCCGACCTGCAGGGCCACGGCCATCACCATCATGAAGCCGCCGAAGCCGGTGAAGAACGGGACGGCCATGGTCAGGCCGGTGCGCAGGCTGTCCAGGCGCAGCAGCGAGAAGGGGATCAGCGGCACCGAGCCGGCCGCCTCCTGCCTGCGCTCGACCCGCACGAACCGGGCGAGCAGGAGCGGGAAGACGGCGAGCAGCGCCCAGGTCCACCACGGCCATCCCAGCGAGCGGCCCTCCATCAGCGGGACCAGCAGCGCCAGCAGCGCGGCCGCGAGCAGCACCGTGCCGTGCCCGTCCACCGGGGCCGGGTCGGCCGAGCGGGTCTCCGGGACCGAGCGCAGCGACAGTGCCACGGCCGCCAGCGCGACCGGCACGTTGACCAGGAAGATGAAGCGCCAGCCGGTGCCGAACAGGTCGGCCGAGAGCAGCACGCCGCCCAGTACCTGGCCGATGACGACGGCGATGCCGCCGACCGCGCCGTAGACGCTCAGCGCCCGGGCCTTGCGCTCACCGGTCGTCGCGGACTGGATGGTGGCCAGGACCTGAGGGAGCATCAGGGCCGAGGCCGCGCCCTGCGCGACCCGCGCGGCGACCAGGGTCAGCGCGGTCGGTGCCAGGCCGCAGGCCAGGGAGGTCAACCCGAAGGCCAGTGCCCCGAGTTGGAACAGGCGGCGGCGTCCGTACAGGTCGCCGAGGCGGCCGCCGAGGACAAGCAGCACCGCGTAGGCGATGCCGTAGCCCGCGACGATGAGCTCCAGCGTGGCCGGACCCGCCGCCAGATCGTGGTCGATGGTGGGCAGCGCGACGTTGACGATGAAGAAGTCGAGCATCGGCAGGAACGCGCCGAGCAGGACGGTGACGAGGCCGAGGGTGCTCAGCCGGGGGGAGTCGACCGGTGCGGCGGGCGTCGACGTGCCGATGCGGATGACGCGGGGCAGCACGTTCGCCTTGGTCGGTGGAGTGGAAGTCGTGGTCACGGGTACCAGGCTGCGCCGGTTCCCAGCCTGGTACCAGTGAGTGTTTATCCTGGTACTGCTACTACCTGGCAACAGGATGCTTCCGGGTGCATCCTGGCATGCATGAGTACTGCACCAGCCGTGCGCCCCGCCCTCGAACTCGTCGGCTCCCCGGACGACGGCCGCCGCCGCGAACTGGCCGCGTTCCTGCGCTCCCGGCGCGAGCGGATCGCCCCCGAGCAGGTCGGCCTGCCCAATCTGGGCCGCCGCCGCACGCCGGGCCTGCGCCGGGAGGAGGTGGCGCAGCTCGCCGCCGTGGGCGTCACCTGGTACACGTGGCTGGAGCAGGGCCGGGACATCAGCGTCTCGGTGCAGGTGCTCGACGCCATCGCCCGCGCGCTGCTGCTGGACGCCTCCGAGCGCTCGCACCTGTTCGCCCTCGCCGGGTCGGTGGATCCGGCCCCGCCGCAGCAGTGCCCCACGGTCACCCCCGTCGTGCGCGTGGTGATCGACCAGCTCTCGCCGATGCCGGCCGTCGCCCTCAACGCCAGGTTCGACATCCTCGCCTACAACGCCACCTACCGGCTGCTGGTCGACGACCTGGACGCGGTCCCGGCCGAGGAGCGCAACATCATGTGGCTCGCCTTCACCCACCCGAGCTGGCGCACCGCGCTGCCGGACTGGAACGACGCGGCGCGCACGATGGTCGCCAAGTTCCGTGCGGCGATGGCCGACCACGTGGCCGAGCCCGTCTGGAAGGCGCAGCTGAAGCGCCTTCAGCTGGCCTCACCCGAGTTCGCCGAGCTGTGGCAGCAGCACGACGTCACGGTGGCGACGGAGGGTCAGAAGCGCTTCCTCAACCCCCGGGTCGGCCTGCTCCACTTCGAGTTCACCAACCTCTGGCTGGCGCCGCGCCAGGGCTCCCGCGTGATCAGCTACGCACCCGCCGACGAGGAGACCCGCACCCGGCTGGCCGAACTCGAGCGCCTGGCGACGCGGCCGGACTAGGGCCGGCCCGGCGGATGGGAGAATGGGAGGCCCGTGTCCGAACCGTCCGCCGCCCGAACGCCCGACCCGCCGAGGTAACGCACCGATGACCGAGCCCGCCGCCGTGACCACCCCCGCCGTGCAGCCGCTGCGGCTGGGCGAGCAGCTGTCGGTGTGGCCGCCGGTGGTGCTCGCGCCGATGGCCGGGATCACCAACGCGCCGTTCCGCTCGCTGTGCCGGGAGCAGAGCGGCGGCAAGGGCCTGTTCGTCTCCGAGATGATCACCACCCGGGCCCTGGTCGAGCGCAACGCCAAGACCATGCAGCTGATCCACTTCGACCCGAGCGAGCAGCCGCGGTCGATCCAGCTCTACGGCGTGGACCCGGAGTACGTCGGCCGCGCGGCGAAGATGATCGCCGAGGAGGACCTGGCCGACCACATCGACCTCAACTTCGGCTGCCCGGTGCCCAAGGTGACCCGGCGCGGCGGCGGTTCCGCGCTGCCGTACAAGCGCAACCTGCTCCGGGAGATCCTGCGCGCCGCCGTCGGCAACGCGGGCCGGCTGCCGGTCACCATGAAGATGCGCAAGGGCATCGACGACGACCACATCACCTATCTCGACGCCGGCCGGATCGGCGCGGACGAGGGCGTGGCCGCCATCGCCCTGCACGGGCGCACCGCCATCCAGCACTACAGCGGTGAGGCCGACTGGTCCTCCATCGCCCGGCTGCGCGAGGTCGTCCCGGCCCACCTGCCGGTGCTGGGCAACGGCGACATCTGGTCGGCGGACGACGCGGTCCGGATGGTCCGCGAGACCGGGTGCGACGGCGTGGTCGTCGGCCGCGGCTGCCTGGGTCGGCCGTGGCTGTTCAAGGAGCTGGTGAGCGTCTTCGAGGGCCAGGTCGACTACGCCAGGCCGGACTTCGGCTACGTCGCGAAGACCATGGTCCGCCACGCCCAGCTGCTGGGGGAGTGGCTCGGCGACGAGAAGCGCGGCGTGGTCGACTTCCGCAAGCACGTCGCCTGGTACACCAAGGGCTTCTCGGTCGGCTCCGAACTGCGCAGCGGCCTGGCCACCGCCTCCTCCCTGGCCGAGCTGGAGGAACTGCTCGCCCGCATCGACGCCGCCCAGCCCTGGCCCGACAGCGCCGACGGCCCGCGCGGCCGCACCGCCGGCGCCCACAAGGTGGTGCTGCCGGAGGGCTGGCTCGACGACCCGTACGACTGCGCCGTGCCGGGGGCGGACGCGGAACTGGACACTTCGGGCGGCTGAGCGGAGTTCGCCTACGTACGGAAGCGGACGCGACCCCCTCCTGTCGGCGTGACGCTGGCCACATTGCCGGTCACTTTGCGTCAGAAGGACGCAAAACTGCAGGTGGGAAGGGGCGCGAATCGGCTTCCGAAGGGGCGTGAAGGATGGCGCGCACGCCCGCCTCCAGTAGATCAAGGCAAGGCAACCGCAGTGACGCCGGAATGCCACGTTCCGTCGCGTTCCTGCTGACGGCGGGTTTCCTTGGCTTCATTTCCTGAACGCAAGCTAGCGTCAGGGCGACGATTTAACTTTCGCAGGCGAAGCCCGTTCCGGTGCTTTCGATCTCCTGGTCAAGGGCCGGTCAAGGCCCTCCGACGGCCTATCAGGGGCAGTCAAACGCCTTCGATCTGGGTATGTTCATCGGCGTCAGGGCAACCGTTCGGCAGGAGACCGACCCGTGGCTACCCCCGCTGGGCAGCAGAAATTCGTCTACGACTTCACCGAGGGGAACAAGGACCTCAAGGACCTCCTCGGCGGCAAGGGCGCGAACCTTGCCGAGATGACCAACCTCGGGCTTCCCGTCCCTCCGGGATTCACCATCACCACCGAGGCGTGCAAGGTCTATCTGGAGACGGGCAGCGAGCCGGCCTCCCTGCGCGACGAGGTGAGTGCGCACCTCGACGCCCTCGAGCGGACCATGGGCAAGAAGCTCGGCCAGGCCGACAACCCCCTTCTGGTGTCGGTCCGTTCGGGCGCCAAGTTCTCCATGCCCGGCATGATGGACACGGTCCTCAACATCGGCCTGTCCGACGCGTCCGTGCAGGGGCTGGCCGCCCAGTCCGGCAACGAGCGCTTCGCCTGGGACTCCTACCGCCGACTGATCCAGATGTTCGGCAAGACCGTGCTGGGCGTCGACGGCGAGCTCTTCGAGGAGGCTCTGGACGAGGCCAAGCGGGCCAAGGGCACGGTCAACGACCTGGACCTGGACGCCGGCGACCTGCGCGGCCTGGTCGAGACCTTCAAGGGCATCGTGGCCAAGCAGACCGGCCGCGACTTTCCGCAGGACCCGCGCGAGCAGATGGACCTCGCCATCCACGCGGTCTTCGAGTCCTGGAACGGCGACCGTGCCCGGCTCTACCGCCGCCAGGAGCGCATCCCGAACGACCTGGGCACCGCGGTCAACGTCTGCTCCATGGTCTTCGGCAACCTGGGCGAGGACTCCGGCACCGGCGTCGCCTTCACCCGCGACCCCGCCTCCGGCCACCAGGGCGTCTACGGCGACTACCTGTCCAACGCCCAGGGCGAGGACGTCGTCGCCGGCATCCGCAACACCGTGCCGCTGTCCGAGCTGGAGAACCTGGACAAGGCCAGCTACGACCAGCTGATGTCGATCATGCAGACCCTGGAGGAGCACTACCGGGACCTGTGCGACATCGAGTTCACCATCGAGCGCGGCAAGCTGTGGATGCTGCAGACCCGCGTCGGCAAGCGCACCGCGGCCGCGGCCTTCCGCATCGCCGTGCAGCTGGTGGACCAGGGCCTGATCGATCTGGACGAGGCGCTGCACCGGGTGACGGGCGGTCAGCTCGCGCAGCTGATGTTCCCGCGCTTCGACGAGAGCGCCAAGGCCGAGAAGATCGGCTGGGGCATCGCCGCCTCCCCGGGCGCGGCGGTCGGCAAGGCGGTCTTCGACTCCTACACCGCCGTCAAGTGGTCCCGCTCCGGCGAGAAGGTCATCCTGGTCCGCCGCGAGACCAACCCGGACGACCTCGACGGCATGATCGCCGCCCAGGGCATCCTCACCTCGCGCGGCGGCAAGACCTCCCACGCGGCCGTCGTCGCCCGCGGCATGGGCAAGACCTGTGTCTGCGGGGCCGAGGAGCTCGAGGTCGACACCAAGCGCCGCCGCTTCACCACGGCCGACGGCCGGGTGGTCGAGGAGGGCGACGTCATCTCCATCGACGGCTCCTCCGGCCGGGTCTACCTCGGCGAGGTCCCGGTCGTGCCGTCCCCCGTGGTCGAGTACTTCGAGGGCACCCTGCACGCCGGCGCCGACGAGGAGGGCGGGCTGGTCCAGGCGGTCCACCGGCTGATGTCGCACGCCGACCACCGCCGCAAGCTGCGCGTCCGGGCCAACGCCGACAACGCCGAGGACGCCGCCCGCGCCCGCCGGTACGGCGCCCAGGGCATCGGCCTGTGCCGGACCGAGCACATGTTCCTCGGCGAGGAGCGCCGCCGGGACGTCGAGCGCCTGATCCTGGCGGACACCGACGAGGAGCGCGAGTCCGCGCTGGCCCACCTGCTGCCGCTGCAGAGGGCCGACTTCGTCGAGCTGTTCACGGCGATGGACGGGCTGCCGGTGACGGTCCGTCTGCTCGACCCGCCGCTGCACGAGTTCCTGCCCAACATCACCGAGCTGTCGGTGCGCGTCGCCCTCGCCGAGGCCCGCAAGGACCCGAACGAGAACGACCTGCGCCTGCTCCAGGCGGTGCACCGGCTGCACGAGCAGAACCCGATGCTGGGTCTGCGCGGCGTCCGCCTCGGCCTGGTCATCCCCGGCCTGTTCTCGATGCAGGTCCGGGCGATCGCGGAGGCCGCGGCCGAGCGCAAGCTGGCCGGGGGCGACCCGCGGGCCGAGATCATGATCCCCCTGGTGGGCACCGTCCAGGAGCTGGAGATCGTCCGCGACGACGCCGAGCAGGTCCTGGCCGAGGTCGCGCAGCGGACCGGCGTGGACCTGAGGATCGCGCTCGGCACGATGATCGAGCTGCCGCGCGCGGCGGTGACGGCGGGTCAGATCGCCGAGGCCGCCGAGTTCTTCAGCTTCGGCACCAACGACCTGACCCAGACCGTGTGGGGCTTCAGCCGCGACGATGTCGAGGCCAGCTTCTTCACGGCCTACCTGGAGAAGGGCATCTTCGGGGTCTCCCCGTTCGAGACGATCGACCGCGACGGAGTCGGCTCCCTCGTCAAGCACGCCGTGAGGGAGGGCCGGGCCACCCGCCCCGACCTCAAGCTCGGCGTCTGCGGCGAGCACGGCGGCGACCCCGACTCGGTCCACTTCTTCCACGAGGCCGGGCTGGACTACGTGTCCTGCTCGCCCTTCCGGATCCCGGTGGCGCGCCTGGAGGCAGGCCGCGCCGCCATCGAGACCGCGGGCAGCGATTCGCGCTGACAACCCTCACCGGGATCCCTCACCCGGTGTCAGTGCCCCCCTCCGCTCCGCGCCTGGTCCCCGACCAGGACGTCAGGGGCGTCGAGCGGAGGGGCTGCCCGCTCACCCGTCCGTGCGGCGCTCGGCGCAGAGTACCCGCCCGGACCCCGCGACGGCGGGACGGAGACAACGGCGTCCCCGTCCCGCCGTTTGCACGTCGGCAACCCCTCAGGGGCGCGGGGAACTGCGCGAGAAACCCACCACTCAGGGGGGCCCGGCCCGTCCGTCGGGCCGAACCTCCCCCGGCTGGTGGTTGCCCGCGCAGTTCCCCGCGCCCCTGTTTGCGGTTGCCCTCTTGAGCCGAACGCGTCAGGGCGCTAGATTCTCGCGCAGCGATCGCACAGCAACCCCACACAGTGGTGACAGAACGTCAACCGCCTGGCCAGCGGCAGCAATTCGCACAGCGCACCTCGCAACGCCCCTCCTGACTCACTCCCCCATCGAGAAGGGCACCCCCTTGTTGCGTTCCGCTCTCGTCGTCGGCGCCGCCACCGCGATCGCCGCGGCCGGGTTCCTCGCCGCCGCCCCCGCCAACGCGGGCGAGCTGGCCCCCCACCACATGAACCGCCACTTCTCCGGCGTCACCCCCAACGCCACGGGCGGCAACCTCGCCTACGGCGGGGGGAAGGTCGTCACCGCCCCCACCGTCTACATCGTCTACTGGGGCAGCCAGTGGGGCACGAGCTCCATCACCAACGACCCCAACGGTGAGGCCCCGCTCCAGCTCTCCTTCTTCCAGCACGCCTACGGCAGCGGCGACACCTGGTCCAACTCGGTCACCCAGTACTGCCAGGGCGTGGCCACCGGGACCACCCAGTGCGGCAGCTCCGGCACCCACGTCGGGCACCCGGCGAGCAACCCCGTCGGCGGGACCTGGCTGGACAGCGGCGTCACCGCGCCCAAGCGGCCCTCGCAGAGCCAGATAGCCGCCGAAGCCGTCCGCGCCGCCGCCCACTTCGGCGTCTCCGGCACCAACGTCCAGATCATCGTCGACTCGCCGCACGGCGTCAGCCCGTCCGGCTTCGGCACCCAGTACTGCGCCTGGCACACCAACACGACCACGTCCACCGGCGCCGACCTGCCCTACACCAACATGCCGTACGTCGCCGACGCCGGCTCCAGCTGCGGCTCGGGCTTCGTGGCGACCGGCAGCAGCGGCGTGAACAGCGCCTCCGAGGGCGTCACCATCGTCGGCGGGCACGAGTACGCCGAGACCGTCACCGACCCCGACCCGAGCAGCGGCTGGGTCGACGGCTCGGGCGCCGAGAACGGCGACAAGTGCGCCTGGATCTCCAGCGGCCAGGGCGCCTCGGCGATCGTCTCGATGAACGGCGCCAACTTCGCCGTCCAGTCGCTGTGGAGCAACAACTTCGGCAGCAACGCCGGCGGCTGTGTCGTCTCCTACACCAGCTCGACCAACCAGCACTGAGCGCAAGCCAGTTGACGGCCCCGGACCGCCCCGCGCAGGGACGGTCCGGGGCCGCCCGCATGCCCGGACACCGCGAGGAGAGAACGATGAACCGACCGCTGCGCCTGCTGCTCGCCGCCGCCGTGCTGCTGCCGCTGGCCGGCTGCGCCTCCGCGACCGCCGCTCCCGCCGCCGTCACCCCCTGCACGGCGCTGCCGCCCAGCGGGCTGCCCGACTCCGCGGGCAGCCTCACCGAGGCGAACTCCGGCACCTTCTGCCTGCCGCTGGGCGGACGCGTCGACGTCTTCCTGACCGCGCACCCGACCGGCGACCGCTGGCAGCGCCCGGACGACTCCGCGCCCTCCGTCCTGCGCGGCACCACCAGCGGCATCATGACGCCGCCCGTGGGCGTCACCGTCGCGCTCTACACGGCCGCCGCGCCCGGCACGGCGGTGCTCTCCAGTGACGCCCCGTCAGGACGCCACTGGCAGGTCACCCTGGTGGTCAGGCGGAGATGAGCGGACGCACGCCCGGTCCGGCCGCGACCCGGGCGGACAGGTGCTCGCGGACGGCCAGCCACTCCTCGTCCAGGATCGAGTAGAAGGCCGTGCCGCGGACCATCCCGTCCAGGCCCCGGGTGTGCGCGCGGTGGACGCCCTCCAGGACCGCGCCGAGGCGCTCGATGGCGGCGCGTGAGCGTGTGTTGCGCGCGTCCGCGCGCATCGACACCCGGCGCACGCGCCAGTTCTCGAAGGCGTGACGCAGCATCAGCAGCTTGGCCTCGGTGTTGATGCCGGTGCCCTGCGCCCGCGCGGACAGCCAGGTGCCGCCGATCTCGGTGGCGTCCGGAACCGCGGTCAGCGGGTCGCCCACCGGGCCGCGCGGGGCCGGCGGCCAGATCACCGGGCCCTGCCAGTAGTCCAGTTCGCAGAAGCGGGTGGACCCCACGACCAGGCCGTCCGACTGACGCACCGTGGCGAAGGGCAGGGCTCTGCCCGCCGCCTGCGCGGCCAGCGCGTCGGCGACGTAACGTTCCGTCGCAGCGATCCCGTTCGGGACGGGAGTGAAGGCGTAGCTGCTCCGGTCCTCGGCCGCGGCGGCGGCCAGGGCCTCGACGTGGTGCTCGGAGAGCGGCTCCAGCCGCACGGTGCGGCCGACGAGGAAGACAGGTACGGGCACGGCGCCTTGAGTCCTTCGGCGGTGGGGACAGGGGGTGTGCTCCCGATGCCTGGGCACGACGACGGATCGCGTTCGCCATGGGGCGTGCGAGGAGCGAGGGGACAGTGTGTGTCCGGGAGATGGCCGAGAGGGGAACGAGAGCGCGAAGGACAGCGGGCGGCCAAATGAAGTCACGGGGCGATGCGGTGGGTCAGCGAGAGGACCATACCCGCACGGCAAGGGTAAGTCACCCTGCGGCGCGCCCTCACGGCGACCTCCCAGGTGAACCGGCGCGTCGCGGGGGCGTGCGGCGGTCCGTGCGCGTCGTTTCCCCTTGGACTTGGGGAATGAATGCGGGTTCGGGAATGCTGCTCCCTGGGTAGAAGTGTCCGCTCGAACAGATGGGTGTCATGGTGCAGGATCCGCAGGCGCTGTACGCGTTCGAGCCGGAGGGCCTGGAGGCGGTGCAGTCGGCCTTCCTCGAGGCCTCGGCCGGCCCGGTGCTGCTGCATTTCCTCGACGGCTTCATGGACGCGGGGGAGACCGGCGGCCAGGTGGTCGAGCACCTGCTGAACGACCCGGACGCCGTCCTCGTGGCCCGCTTCGACGCGGACCGCCTGGTCGACTACCGCGCCCGGCGTCCCACGATGGTGTTCGACCGCGACCACTGGGCCTCCTACGACGCGCCCGAGCTCGACCTCTACCTGCTGCACGACGCCGTCGGCACGCCCTTCCTGCTGCTGTCCGGTCCGGAGCCGGACGTCGAGTGGGAGCGCTTCGCGGCCGCGGTCCTCGACGTCTGCGACCACCTCGACGTCAGCCTGGCCGTCGGCTTCCACGGCATCCCGATGGGCGTCCCGCACACCCGCCCGGTCGGCCTGACCCCCCACGGCAACCGGCGGGACCTGCTCGGCAAGTTCCCGCGCTGGTTCGAGCGGGTGCAGGTGCCGGGCAGCGTGGACGCGATGCTGGAGTTCCGCATGGGCGAGGCGGGCCTCGGCACGATCGGCTTCGCGGCGCACGTGCCCCACTACCTGGCCCGCACGGCGTGGCCGCCGTCAGCGGTGGCCGTGCTGGAGGCCGTGCAGTCCGCCACCGGCCTGGTGCTGCCGGGCGCGGAGATCCGCGCCCGGATCAGCGAGGTCCAGGAGGAGGTGGACCAGCAGATCGCCGAGGGGGACGGCGAGTTGAAGTCCGCGGTGGCCGGCCTCGAGCAGCAGTACGACGCCGTGGCGGGCGCGGCGGACCGGGAGAGCTTGCTGGCCGAGCCGGTCGACCTGCCCTCGGCGGACGAACTCGCCGCCGCGTTCGAGGAGTTCCTCGCCGAACACAACGACGAGCAGTAGGCCCCGCGCACCCAGGGGCGCGCGGAACTGCGCGAGAAACCAACCACCCGGGGAGGTCCGACCCGTTCAATGGGGACGAACCTCCGCGGGTGGTGNTCCTCGCGCGACCAGGGGCCCCTACCGGGCCCCTACCGGTGCAGCGGGGTGCGGATGCGGCCGGAGGAGGCCAGGCTCGTGGGGCCGGGCTTGGGCTTGGCGATCGGGCGCAGCGGGTGCGGAGCCTCCAAGTGGTCCGACGCCCACGGGAAGACGACCTGGAACAGCCCCCGCCACGTGCCCCAGTTGTGGCCGCCGTCGTTCAGGATCATCGGCGTGGAGAGCACCGTCGGCCACTGCACGACCTTCTCCAGGTCCTTCACGTTCGGCACCGTGCTGAAACGGTCCTTCGAACTCGTCGCCACGAACAGCGAGACGGGGGGCCGCTTCTTCGCCAGCCACAGCGGGCTGTTCAGCTGACGGAGTTTCGGATCGGGCAGCGCGCTTCGGTCGCCGTGGAAGTCGTCGGGGCTCAGGCCGACCGCGGAGCCCAGCTCCTGCGGGTACTGCATGGCGAGCTTGACCGCGCACAGGCCGCCGGTGGAGAAGCCGATGACGCTCCAGTCGTGCGGGCCGTTCAGCGCCCGGAACCGGCTGGTGACCAGGTCGTGGACGTCCCGCATCAGCCAGGTCGCGTTCTTCTGCCGCGGCGTGTCGCTGCAGTCGGTGTCGCGGCCGCCGGCGTCGATCGAGGGGATCACCACGATCGCCGGGCTGACCTCCCCCGACGTCATCATCCGACCCAGAGCGGTGAGCACCTGGCCGCCGCGGATCCAGCTCAGCGGGCCGCCGGGGACGCCGTGGAGCAGCATCATCACCGGGAAGGAGTCGTGCGCGTACTTGGGGTCCTGGTACTGCGGCGGCGTCCACACGATCGCCTGGCCGGTGACGCCCGACCAGCGGCCGCGGAAGGTCGTCTCCTGGGTGGCGCCCTCGCCCCGGGTGAACACCGTCTGGGCCGCCCCGGCGGCCACCGGGCCG
Organism: Streptacidiphilus monticola; assembly: GCF_042658505.1. Classification (NCBI taxonomy): domain Bacteria; kingdom Bacillati; phylum Actinomycetota; class Actinomycetes; order Kitasatosporales; family Streptomycetaceae; genus Streptacidiphilus; species Streptacidiphilus monticola. Next base: position 36,494 of record NZ_JBHSQJ010000108.1, read on the forward strand.
GCGCCCTGCTGTTCACCGAAGAGGTCGGCCCAGGACGTGTAGAGTCCGTTGGCGTTGTTGATCCAGGTCGCGACCACCGCGATGGCCGTCAGCTGGCACACGCCGATCAGAACCAGCCGGGTGACGAGCCGGACCGCCCGCGGGCCGCGCACCTGGTTCCACAGCAGCAGGGTTGCCACGACTGCCACCACGGTGACGACGACGAGCAGGATGAAGAAGGCGTTTCCGGTCAGACTCACGTGAGGGACCCTAGCTTTCCTCGGGAGGCCAAACGCTCTTACCTATGGCTTCCCTACGCATTTCGTGACAAAGCTGTCGAACTCTTGACCGGCTACGGCGCCCAGCCGGTCACCCGTGCCTATGATCGCCCAGAAGTAGGACGAAGGAGGGCCTGGATGCGGTTGCGGAGTCTGCGGCTGGCCTCCCGTGCCCTCGGCGTCGTCGCCTTCGTGGGCTGCTTCGCGCTCGTGCTCGACCACGTCGAGCCCGGCGTCGGCGGCAGCCGGGCCACCGCGCAGAGCCGGACCACGGCCAGGCCCACCGCCCACCCCACGGCCACGCTGCCCGCCGTGCTCACCCGGACGTCGGAGCGCAGTGCCGAGTTCGGCGGTGTGCCGACCGTGGGGGCCGTCTTCTCCGCCGGGGACACCGGGTTCAGCCGCCACTACTGCACCGGCTCGGTCGTCGACTCGCCCGGCGGCAACCTGATCGTCACCGCCGCCCACTGCCTGCTGGACCCGGCGTCCGGCGTCAGCGACGCCGCCTCCGTGGTGTTCGTGCCCGGCTACCACGACGGCGTCCACCCCTACGGCGACTGGCAGTCCACCTCCGTCACCGTCGACCCGCACTGGAGCAGCGACAGCGACCAGGACTACGACGTGGCCTTCGTCACGGTCCGCAACACCGCCCACCCCGATCTCCGGCTGCAGGACGTGGTCGGCGCCCAGGTGCCCGCCTTCGGGGACGCCGCCCGGCCCGGCACGGTCAGCGTCATCGGCTACCCCAGCAGCGGGGACAAGCCGATCGGCTGCCGCAACAGCCTCAAGCCGTACTCGGCGACCCAGTCCGAGTTCGACTGCGCCGGCTTCGCCGACGGCTCCAGCGGCGGGCCGCTGCTCACCGGCCTCGACCCGGACACCGGCCGGGGCACGCTGGTCGGTGTGATCGGCGGCTACCAGGAGGGCGGCGACAGCGACGACGTCTCCTACGCCGCCTACTTCGGCGACGCGGTCCAAGCCCTCTACCGGGAGGCCGCCGGGAAGTAGCCCGGGAGCAACCCGGCCGAAACAGACAGCGGCCACTGTGGGGAGATGGACTACGAGACGGCGGTCGCCTGGGATCTGCTCGCCAGGATCATCACCGGCCGGGACGGTCCGGAGGCCGACCGCGGCCCCGAAAGGCCGGAACCGGCAAAGGAGTTGACGGCGGTTTCGGAGCCTGACACGCTCGCCGGGTGACCGCGACCGGACAAGAGAGCCGTCAGCAGGCCGCCGAGGCCTGGTACGCCACCGCCCTGCGGGCCGGGCTCGAACTGGTGGGCTGGATCTGTGCCCCCATCGCCCTGTGGCCGCACTCCATCGTGCTCGCCGTGCTCGTCGACGTCGTGCTGATCGGCGTCCCGGCCGTGCTGCAGACGCCGGGGGACAAGCCCGGCGGCGGGACCGTCGTCGCCGTCCCCGGCTGGGTCACCATCCTGATGGTCCTCGCCGAGGTGGGTGCGGCCGTCGCCGCGGCCTGGTTCGTGCTGCCGGCGCCGGTCGCCGTGCTGGTCTCCGTGCTCGCCGCGCTCTGCCTGGTCACCGAGCAGCCCCGGTGGCGGCGACTGCTGCGCGCCTGAGCCGCGGCGTCAGCGCCGCGCGTTACGGTGGCTGCTGATGGACGATCAGCAGCCACTCGCGGGCTACAGTCCCGCCGCACAGGAGCGCTGGGTGCCCGAGCCGGACAAGCGGCCCGGCCGTACCGCGTTCCAGCGCGACCGCGCCCGGGTGCTGCACTCCGCGGCGCTGCGCCGACTGGCCGGCACCACCCAGGTGGTCACCCCGCTGGAGCACGACTTCCCGCGCACCCGGCTCACCCACTCCCTCGAATGCGCCCAGGTCGGGCGGGAGTTGGGGGCCGCCTTCGGCTGCGACCCGGATCTGGTGGAGACCGCCTGCCTGGCCCACGACCTCGGCCACCCGCCTTTCGGCCACAACGGCGAGGAGGCCCTCGACCAGGCCGCCCGCGCCTGCGGCGGCTTCGAGGGCAACGCGCAGAGCCTGCGCATCCTCACCCGGCTCGAGCCCAAGCGGTTCACCGGCACCCGCTCCGTCGGGCTCAACCTCACCCGGGCCACCCTCGACGCCGCCACCAAGTACCCGTGGACCCGCGGCGCGCACCCCGAACTGCCGCACAAGTACGGCGTCTACACCGACGACCTGCCCGTCTTCCGATGGCTGCGCCAGGGCGCCCCGGAGCACCACCGCTGCTTCGAGGCCCAGGTCATGGACTGGGCCGACGACGTCGCCTACAGCGTCCACGACGTCGAGGACGGCCTGCACGCCGGGCACATCGACCCGGCCGCGCTGCGCTCCCCGGTCGAACGCGAGGGCCTGTACGCCGTCGCCGCCCGCTACGCCCCCACCGCCGAGCCGCTGGAGTTCGCCGAGGCCCTGGACCGGTTGCAGTCCCAGGAGTGGTGGCCGCATGCCTACGACGGCTCCGCCCGCGACCGGGCCCGGCTCAAGGACGCCACCAGCCAGCTCATCGGCCGCTTCTGCAACGCCGCCGAGCAGGCCACCCGCCGCCGCTACGGCATCGGCCAACTCACCCGCTACAAGGCCGACCTGGTCGTCCCGCGCGAGGTCCGGCTGGAGTGCGCCGTGCTCAAGGCCGTCGCCGACCGCTACGTCATGCAGCGCGGCGAGCAGGAGGCGCTGCGCTCGCGCCAGCGCGTCGTCATCGCCGAGCTCGCCGCCGCCCTGGCCGGTCTGGCCCCCCGCGGCCTCGACCCGGTGTTCCGGGCCCTGTGGGAGGAGGCCGACGCGGCTGGGGACGACGCCGGACGGCTGCGCGCGGTGATCGACCAGATCGCCACCCTGACCGACTCCTCCGCACTCGCCCGGCACCGTGCTCTGGTGCGCTGACCGCCGGTTGCGGCAGGCTTGCTGACGGCCCGTCAGCCCGCGAACGAAAGGCAGGACCCCGGATGGCGGACGCACCGCAGACCATGGTGATCGTGGGCGGCGGCCTGGCCGGCGCCAAGGCCGCCGAGACGCTGCGCGCCGAAGGGTTCACCGGCCGGGTGATACTGCTGGCCGAGGAGCGCGAGCACCCCTACGAGCGCCCGCCGCTCTCCAAGGGCTACCTGGCCGGGAACTCCGCCCGCGAGAAGGTCTTCGTCCACGACCCCACCTGGTACGCCGCCAATGACGTGGAGCTGCACCTCGGCGTCACCGTCGACCGCATCGACCGGCAGGCCCGCGAGGTGCACCTGGCCGACGACGGCGTGCTCGGCTGGAGCCGGCTGCTGCTGGCCACCGGCGCTTCCCCGCGCACCCTCGACGTCCCCGGTGCCGAGCTCGGCGGCATCCACTACCTGCGCCGCCTGCCCGACGCGGACCGGCTGCGGGCCACCCTGCGGACCCTGGGCCGGGAGAACGGCACGCTCCTCGTCGTCGGCGCCGGCTGGATCGGCCTGGAGGTCGCCGCGGCGGCCCGGGCCTACGGCGCGGAGGTCACCGTCGTCGAGCCGATGGCCACCCCGCTGGCCGTGGCACTCGGCCCCGAACTGGGCCGCTTCTTCGCGCAGCTGCACCAGGACCACGGCGTCCGCTTCCACTTCGGCGCCTCCGTCACCTCCTTCGAGGGCCAGGACGGCATGGTGCTGGCCGCCCACACCGACGACGGGGAGGAGTTCCCCGCCCACGCGGTCGTCGTCGGCATCGGCGCCGCACCCAACACCGGCCTGGCCGCCGCCGCCGGGCTGGAGCTGGCCACCGGCCCCGGCGAGGGCGGCGGCGTCGCGGTCGACGGCTCGCTGCGCACCTCCGACCCGCTGATCCACGCGGCAGGTGACGTGGCGTCAGCCGAACACCCGCTGTTCGGCCGCCGGTTCCGGGTCGAGCACTGGGCCAACGCCCTCAACGGCGGCCCCGCCGCCGCCCGCGCCATGCTCGGCCAGGAGGTCGTCTACGACCGGGTGCCCTACTTCTTCAGCGACCAGTACGAGCTGGGCATGGAGTACTCCGGCTACGCCGCCCCCGGCGACTACGCGCGGGTGGTGCTGCGCGGCGACGCGGGCCGCCGCGAGTTCATCGCCTTCTGGCAGGCGGACGACGGCCGGGTGCTCGCCGCCATGAACGTCAACATCTGGGACGTCACCGCCCCGCTGCAGGCCCTCATCCGCAGCCGCCGCCCGGTCGACCCGGACCGCCTCGCCGACCCGGGGGTGCCGCTCACGGAGCTGTGACGGCCGGGGACGCCCGACCGCCGCCGTAGACTGCACGGCGTGGCAGGCGGCGGCGGAGGACAGGGCAGGATCAGGGACGAGGACGTCCAGGCGGTGAAGGCCGCGCTGCGCATCGACCAGGTCGTCGGCGAGTACGTCCAGCTCCAGCAGGCCGGTGTGCAGATGCGCGGCCTGTGCCCGTTCCACGACGAGAAGTCGCCGTCGTTCTACATCAACCCCAGCAAGAACGTCTACAACTGCTTCGGCTGCGGCGAGCACGGCGACACCCTCGGCTTCCTGATGAAGATCGAGCACCTGACCTTCGTGGAGGCCGTGGAGCGGCTCGCCCCCACCGTCGGCATCACCCTGCGCTACGAGGGCGGCAGCTACCAGCCCGGCCGGCAGAAGGGCGAGCGGACCCGGCTGCTGGAGATCAACAAGATCGCGGCGGAGTGGTTCACCCAGCAGCTCGGCGGCGCCGAGGCCGAGATCGGCCGCCGCTTCCTCGCCGACCGCGGCTTCGACGCCGCGGCCGCCGCCCACTTCGGCGTCGGCTACGCCCCCGTCGGCTACGAGAACCTCACCCGGTTCCTGCGCGGCCGCGGCTACACCGACCGGGAGCTGCTGGTCTCCGGCATCTGCTCCGAAGGCCGCCGCGGACCCATGGACCGCTTCCGCGGCCGACTGGTCTGGCCCATCCGCGACCTGACCGGGGAGGTCGTCGGCTTCGGCGCGCGCAAGCTGCGCGAGGACGACAACGGCCCCAAGTACCTGAACACCCCGGAGACCCCGCTCTACAAGAAGAGCAACGTCCTCTACGGCATCGAGCTCGCCAAGAAGGACATCGCGAAGACCGGCCGCGCCGTCGTCGTCGAGGGCTACACCGACGTGATGGCCTGTCACCTCGCAGGCGTCACCACGGCGGTGGCCACCTGCGGCACCGCCTTCGGCGAGGACCACATCAAGATCCTTCGCCGCCTGCTGATGGACACCTCCCAGTACAGCGGCGAGGTCGTGTTCACCTTCGACGGCGACGCGGCCGGCAAGAAGGCCGCGCTGCGCGCCTTCGAGGACGACCAGAAGTTCGCCGCCCGCACCTCCATCGCGATCACCCCCGGCGGCATGGACCCCTGCGAGCTGCGCATCAAGGAGGGCGACGCGGCCGTCCAGGAGCTCATCGCCCACCCGGTGCCGCTGTTCGAGTTCGCCCTGCAGGCGGCCGTGGCCAGCCACAACCTCGACACGGCGGAGGGCCGCGCGGCCGCGCTGGACCAGGCCGCGCCGATCGTCGCCCGGATCAAGGACGGCTCCATCCAGCACGAGTACGCCGTCCGGCTGGCCGGGCTGCTCGGCATCCTCGACGAGCAGTTCGTCGTCCGCCGCGTCGGCCAGCTGGCCCGCTGGCAGCGCGAGCGCGAGCGCAACCGGGGCGCGGCCGGCGCGCCCGCGGTCCGCGCCCCCGAACCCGCCGCCGCCCAGGCCCCACGGCCCGCCGCCTTCCGGCTGGACCCGCGCAACCCCGCCCAGTTCGTCGAACGCGAACTGCTCAAGCTCGCCGTCCAGTTCCCCGCCCTGGTGGCCCCGGTCTTCGACGCCTTCCTGGAGCACGAGTTCCCCACCCCGCCCTACCGGGCGGTCCGCGCCGCCATCGTCGCCGCGGGCGGCGTCAGTCTCGGCGCCACCGCACCGGACGTCTGGGTCGACGCCCTGCGCGAGGTCTGCCCCGACGACACCGTGCGCGGACTCGTCGCCCAGCTGGCCGCGGAACCCGTGCGCACCCGGCGTGAGCCGGACGCCGCCTACGCGGGGGAGTTCCTGGTCAAGCTGCGCCTCCAGGCCGTCGACCGCCGCATCGCCGAGTGCCGCGCCCAGCTCCAGCGCCTGGGCCCGCGCGCCGACGCCACGGCCGTCCAGCAGGAGCTGTGGACCCTGCAGCAGTACGGCCAGAACCTCCGCGCCCGCGGGGCGGCCGCTCTGTAGTGCCGTGCCCGGACGGGTCCACCGGGTTGCGGTGTCCGGTGGTGGGGCATCCCCGGCCGAAGGCTGGGGGAGGATCGCAAGGCGGAGGGTCGCCCTCGTGCCGGATGTGCTCGGGCGCGCCCGACAACGCGGCGTGGGGCACTCCCGGCCGAAGGCTGGGGGTGTCGTGCCGGGCGCCGCAACCCGGTGGACCTGTCCGGACACGGCACCGGGGCCGCTTCGGGGAACCTTCGCGCCGGGCGCGCCCAGAAAATGGGCGCAGGGGGCTCCTGCGAAGCCATGGTTCGGGCGCACACTGGGCAGGTACCCACAACTTTCCGTACCCCCGCCCGCCGCATCCCCCAGGCTTCCGCGCCGGAAGGGAAGGACGTGGACGTTGCGACCACCGTGCCTTACCCCGAGCCAGGCCCACCCACCGCGCAGCTGAGGCTGGTTGACCCCATGTCAGCTGCAGACCCCCCGGAACGGCCCGAACCCGCCGACTCCCTCGATTCCCCG
>NZ_JBHSQJ010000109.1:0-17758 GCF_042658505.1 Streptacidiphilus monticola
GGAGACGTAGTACTCGTTGCTCGCGCAGCCGTGCACCAGATAGGCCGACTTCCAGGAGTCGTACTGCTTCTGCACGGCGGCGTCGCGCGACGCCTGCGAGGCGGAGGGCAACACGCCCTGGGCGTAGGTGACATGGGCGGGGAAGGGGTGCGCTGCGGTGGCGGCGTGCGCGGTGCCCACGGCGGCGGTCGCGGTGAGCCCGAAGCCGAGACACGCGGTCGCGGCCGTGCCGGCCAGCCACCGGCCGAGGGGGTGGTGCCTGTGCGACATCATCTGGTCTCCAGAGGGAGGAGCTGCCGATGGTGCTTCTTGGTTAGGAAACTTTCCTAATCGAGCGTGCACTCGTCAACCCCTCGAGCACAGGAATCTCCCAGGAGCCCTACCGGCCGCCGGTCCGCCGGTCGAAGACCTGGGGGCGGGCGACCCGCAGGGCGGTCGCGATGGCACCCAACAGGACGGCGTCGTCGCCGAGTTGGCTGGGCGCCAGGGTGGGGCGCAGCGGAGTCAGGCGCTCCATCCCGTCCCGGACCGTGGTCAGCAGCAGGTCCGCGCTGTGACCCACTCCGCCGCCGAGGACGACCAGGTCCGGGTCGAGGACGGCGGACACGCCCGCGACAACCAGGGCGAGCCGCTCGCCCTCCTGCCGCACCGCGGCGACGGCGGCCGGATTGCCGGACCGGGCCTCGTCGAAGACCCGCTTCGCCGTCAGCCGTCCCGCGAGGCCGCCCTCCCTCGCGGCCCGGACCACGGCGTCCGCCGAGACCGCCTCCTCCAGCGCCCCCCGTCGCGGGGGCTCGGCGAGCCCGTCGGAGGCGCCCAACGACAGTGGCAGGAAGCCGACTTCACCCGCAGCGCCGTGCGCACCGGTGAACAGCTCGCCCCGCGCGACGATGCCGACGCCCAAGCCGGTGCCGACCAGTACATAGACGAACAGCCGGCTGCCCCGCCCGGCGCCGAAGGCGTACTCCCCCAGTGCGGCCAGGTTGGCGTCGTTGTGCACGGACAGCTCGACGCCGCCGCCCAGTTGCTCGCCGATCCGGTCGACCAGACCCGCCCGCCCCCAGCCGGGCAGGTTGACCGCGTAGTGGACCCGGCCGTCCTCCGGATCGAAGACTCCGGGAGAGCCGACGGCCGCGTGGACCACGCGGTCCATCGGCACCTCGGCCGACTCGACGACCTGCCGTGCCGCCCGGGCGGCGGCGTCGGCGACCGCCGTGGCGGGGCGCCCGGCGTTCGGCAGGTCGATCCGGGCCAGCACCTCCCCCGACAGGTCCGCGACCGCCGCGCGCAGCCGGGCCCGGCCGATGTCGATGCCGAGGACGTATCCGGCGGTGGGATCCGGCTCGTAGAGGACGGCCGTGCGACCCCGCTCGGGAACCAGGGTGCCGGCCTCGCGGACCAGTCCGTGCTCCTCGAGCGCGGCCAGCGCGCTGGAGACGGTGGGCTTGGACAGGCCGGTGTCGCGCGCGAGTTGGGCCCGAGAGGCGGGGCCGGCGGCGCGCAGGTGCTCCAGCAGCAGCCACTCGTTGTTGCTGCGCAGGCGCTGCCGGTTCCAGGGCTGCTCGTCCACGGTCCTCCGCTCGGTTCGTCCGTCCCGGGCCCCACTGTAGGCAATCGCCGGACGTCTTCCTTGACCGGACGTCTTGACGATCTTAGTAAAGATATTTAACTTTACTTCCACTCCCTCTCTCCTCGCCCCCGCGGAGGCAGCCGTGTCCGACGACGCAGCAGGACTGTCCAGAAGGGTCGGCCTGTTCCAGGCGACCGCGATCAACATGAGCCAGATGTGCGGCATCGGGCCGTTCGTGACGATCCCGCTGATGGTCGCGGCCTTCGGCGGCCCTCAGGCCGTCATCGGCTGGATCGTCGGCGCCCTGCTCGCCCTCGCCGACGGTCTGGTCTGGGCCGAGCTGGGCGCCTCACTGCCCGGCTCCGGCGGCACCTACGTCTATCTGCGCGAGGCCTTCCAGTACCGGACCGGCCGGCTGATGCCGTTCCTGTTCGTCTGGACCGCGATGCTGTTCATCCCGCTCATCATGTCGACGGGCGTTCAGGGCCTGGTGCAGTACCTCGGCTACCTGTGGCCGGGCATGACGACCGGTCAGGGCGACCTCGTCGGCCTCGGCGTCTGCGCCCTCGTCGTACTGCTGCTGTGGCGGCGGGTCGAGAACATCGGCAGGATCACCGTCGCGATGTGGGCGGTGATGATCGTCTCCGTATGGGCGGTCATCCTCGCGGCGTTCACCCACTTCCACCCGTCACTGGCGTTCACCTGGCCCGCGCACGCCGTCGAACTCACCCACGGATCCTTCTGGTTGGGCTTCGCGTCCGGGCTGACCATCGGCATCTACGACTACCTCGGCTACAACACCACCGCCTACCTCGGCGCCGAGGTGAAGGACCCGGGCCGGGTGCTGCCGCGCTCGATCGTCTACGCGATCGTCGCCATCATGGGCATCTACCTGCTGCTGCAGGTGGGCGTGCTGGGCGTGGTGCACTGGCAGGACATGCTCGACCCGAACAACGTCGCCTCCAAGTCGGTTGCGTCGGCGGTCCTGGAGAAGACCCTCGGCAAGGGCGCGGCGGACACGGTGACGGTGCTCATCCTGATCACGGCCTTCGCCTCGGTCTTCACCGGGCTGCTGGGCGGCTCCCGGGTGCCGTTCGACGCGGCACGGGACGGGGTCTTCTTCAAGTCCTTCGGCCGGCTGCACCCGAGGCACCGCTTCCCCGTGCTGGGCCTGGTGACCATGGGCGTGGTGACCGCCGCCGGCTTCCTGCTGGCGCGGCACGTGGGCAGTTCGGCCGCCCACCCGCCGCTCTCGGTGCTGATCACATTGCTGACCACGGTCATGGTGATCGTGCAGGCGCTGGCGCAGATCGCGGCGGTGAGCGTGCTGCGGCGACGGCAGCCGGGACTGCGGCGGCCGTACCGGATGCTGCTCTACCCGCTGCCGAGCGTGGTCGCCGGGATCGGGTGGCTGGTGATCTACGGCTACGCCGACAAGGCCAACCCCGGCGTCCACCCGATCGAGTGGTCGCTGGTCTGGGTCGCCCTCGGCGCGGTCGCCTACCTGATCTGGTCGCGGGTCGAGAAGACCTGGCCCTTCGGCCCGAAGGAGATCCGCGAGGAGTACCTGGCCGCCCAGCGGGCCGAACCGGTCGCCTCAGCGAACTGACCGCCAGCGCAACGTCGTTCCCCCGCCCGGCACCGCCGGTCCTGCCGGATCGGCCCACCTCTCCGGTGCCGGGCGGGCCGTCCTCGAGGACCCCTTCATGGTCGCTGATCCCTCCCGCTCGGTCATCGGTGTCGACTTCGGCGGAACCAAGACCGAGATCGCCCTCGCCGACCTGGAGGGCCGTGTCCTGGCCCGCGAGCGGCTCGACACCCGCGCCGAGCGCGGGCCGGACCAGGTCCTGGAGCGGACGGCGGTGGCGGTACGGGGGCTGGAGGCCTTCCCGGCGGGACTTCGGACGGACCGTCAGCAGTTGGGCGGCCGTCGCCCCGGGCGTCATCCGGCCCGACCGGATCCTGCTGACGCCCAACCTCCCCGGCTGGGAGGGCCTGGCCCTCGCCGACCGGCTCGCCGGCGAGTTCGGCGTCCCCGCCGTCGCCGTCGCCAACGACGTCCGGGCCGGGGCACTCGCCGAGGCGCGCCTCGGGGCGCTGCGAGGCGCCGACCTCGGGTTGTACGTGAGCCTGGGGACCGGCATCGCCGCGGCGATCGTCGTGGGCGGGCAGGTCCTGGCCGGGGCGCACCAGGCCGCCGGGGAGATCGGCTACATGGACCCGGGCGGGGCTCCCGCCGGTGCAGTCGCCGCCGGTCGCGCGCCCCTGGAGGAGGCGGTGGCCGGCAAGGGGCTGGGCGAGCGCGCCAGCGCCCTGCTGGGCGAGGAGGTGACGGCGGATCAGCTGTTCGGCCGGACCGACACCGCCGCCCGGGAGCTGGTCGCGGCCGCGCTGGAGCTGCTGGCCGCGGCGCTGGGGAACCTCTGCGTCTTCGCCGACCCCGAGCGGATCGTGCTCGGCGGCGGCATGATGGCCGCCGCCGGGACCGTGGTGCCCGCGCTGACGCGCTCGCTCGCCGCCCGGGTGCCCTTCCCCCCGGAGGTCCGCCCCGCCCGGTTTCTGCGGGACGCCTCGCTGCATGGGGCCGTGGCCCTCGCGCTGGAGGGGACGGCCTCCGGGGGCAGGATCCCGCAGGCCAGGTGACTTGGGTGGACCCGGTAGTAGGTCACGATCGGGGCGGTCGCCGGCAGTAGGACGGACGCGGGGCGGGGGCCGCTTTGCCGGCCGTCGGCGCGGTGATCAGGGCGAGCGCGGCGAGCGCGCCGGCGAGGGCGAGGTTGCGCGGACGTCGTGGCAAGGTGACCTCCGACCCGGAGTACAGTAAGGGAACTTTACTTAATCGGTACGGTACTGCCTTGGCGGATGCCCGTGAATGAGCCGGTGCGGCCGCCGGAGTCCACCGCTGCCCGCGGACCGGGCAGGCAACGCCTAGACTGCATCCCGCACTTGATCGACTGTCAGCCAGCAGGCCAGGCCACGAGGGGTGGGCGGATGTCGGAAGCGGACGGCGGCACGCGGGGGTTCGACCCGGACGTGCCCAGCACGGCACGGATCTACGACTACATCCTCGGCGGCAAGGACAACTTCGCCGCGGACCGGGCCGCGGCGGAGAACCTGATGGCGCTCCAGCCCAGCACCCGCGAGCTGGCACAGGCGAACCGCCGGTTCCTGGTGCGCGCGGTTGAGCTGCTCGCGCGGAGCGGCATCCGCCAGTTCGTGGATGTCGGGGCCGGCATCCCGACCAGCCCCAACGTCCACGAGATCGTCCGCCGGCACCAACCCGACGCGCGGGTGGTGTACGTGGACAACGACCCCGTGGTGCTCGCGCACACGCGAGCGCTGCGCGCGGACGTCGGTGTCAGCGCCGTGGACGGCGACCTGCGGCGGCCGGAGCAGGTCCTCGACGACCCGGAGCTGCAGAAGGCCGTCGACTTCTCCGAGCCGGTGGGGCTGCTGCTGGTCTCGGTGCTGCACTTCGTGCGCCGCGAGGAGGACCCGGCCGCGCTGATCCGCCGTTACACGCAGCGCCTGGCCCCGGGCAGCTACCTGGCGCTCTCCATCGCCTCGGCGGGCACGCTGCCTCCGGAGGAGGTGGCAAAGGCCGAGGCCGTCTACGCCAACGCGTCCTCGCCGCTGACCCTTCATTCCCCGGCCGCCGTGGCGGAGTGGCTCGCGGGCTACGAGCTGCTGGAGCCCGGGCTGGTCCCGACGGTCAAGTGGCGTGCGGACGAACCGGAACCGGCCACGCTGGGCTCCGCGCTGGCGGCCGTGGTCCGCATCCCCTGACCCACGCGCTCGCGGGGGCGAGAGGCCAGCCCCGGCGCGGGCAGGGGGTGGTCCCCCGGGCCGCCGCGGCTCGGGGGGACCAAGCCCAGGGGGCAATGGTTCCCGGCCGCCCGGGCGGCCGCCGTGCCCAGGACCCAGCGGGCCCCAACGCGGCCTGGCCCGTGGACGACTGGCCGCCCGCCCCGGAGCGGCCGCGGGGGCGACCCAAACCAGCGGCCGGGCAGCCGCCCGACGCGCCCCAAGGGCCCCAACGCCGCCTGGCCAGCGGACGGATGGACGCCCGCCCCGGAGCGGCCGCGGGGGCGACCCAAACCAGCGGCCGGGCAGCCGCCCGACGCGCCCCAAGGGCCCCAACGCCGCCTGGCCAGCGGACGGATGGACGCCCGCCCCGGAGCGGCCGCGGTGCGACCCAAACCAACGGCCGGGCAGCCGCCCGCCGCGCCCTGAGGGCCCCAACACGGCCTGGCCAATGGACAGCTGGACGCCCGCGCCCCGGAGCGGCCGCGGGGGCGACCCAAACCAGCGGCCGGGCAGCCGCCCGACGCGCCCCAAGGGCCCCAACGCCGCCTGGCCAGCGGACGGATGGCCGCCCGCGCCCGCAGGGGCCGGGGTGCGGTGGAGTCAGGGGGCGGAGGGTCAGGGCTCGGCAGGGGAGGCCGGCGGGCGCCTGCTCGGGCGGTGCGCTGGCGCCGTATACGCCGGTGCCCCGGCGGGCCCTCGCGGGCCGACCGGGGCACACGGTCGCGGGTGACGCCCAGGGAGACTCGGGGAGCCTCAGGCGACGTCGAAGCGGTCCAGGTCCATGACCTTGGCCCAGGCCGAGACGAAGTCCCGGACGAACTTCTCCTTGGCGTCGTCGCTGGCGTAGACCTCGGCGAGGGCGCGCAGTTCGGAGTTGGAGCCGAAGACCAGGTCGGCCCGGCTGCCGGTCCACTTCACCTGGCCGGAGGCGTCCCGGCCCTCGAAGGTGCTGGTGTCGCCGTCGGCCAGCGGCTTCCAGGTCGTGCCCAGGTCGAGCAGGTTGACGAAGAAGTCGTTGGTCAGCACGCCCGGGGTCTCGGTGAAGACGCCCAGCGAGGACTGCTGGTGGTTGGCGCCCAGCACGCGCAGGCCGCCGACCAGGACGGTCATCTCCGGCGCGCTCAGCGTGAGCAGGTTGGCCTTGTCGAGCAGCAGGTACTCGGCCGGCAGGCGGTTGCCCTTGCCCACGTAGTTGCGGAAGCCGTCCGCCGTGGGCTCCAGCGCCGCGAAGGACTCGACGTCGGTCTGCTCCTGCGAGGCGTCGGCGCGGCCCGGGGTGAACGGGACCTCGACGGTCACGCCGCCGGCCTTGGCGGCCTTCTCCACCGCGGCGCCGCCGGCCAGCACGATCAGGTCGGCCAGCGAGATCTGCTTGCCGCCGCTCTGCGCGGAGTTGAAGGACTGCTGGATGCCCTCCAGCACCCGCAGCACGTGCGCGAGCTGGTCCGGGTCGTTGACCTCCCAGCTGCTCTGCGGCTGCAGCCGGATCCGGGCGCCGTTGGCGCCGCCGCGCTTGTCGCTGCCGCGGAAGGTGGACGCCGAGGCCCAGGCGGTGGAGACGAGCTGAGCGACCGTCAGGCCGGAGGCGAGGACCTGCTCCTTGAGCGAGGCGACGTCGGCCGCGTCCACCAGCGGGTGGGTCACCGGGGGCAGCGGGTCCTGCCAGAGCAGCACCTCGGTCGGCACCTCCGGGCCCAGGTAGCGGACGACCGGGCCCATGTCACGGTGCGTCAGCTTGAACCAGGCCCGGGCGAAGGCGTCCGCGAACTCCTGCGGGTTCTCCAGGAAGCGGCGCGAGATCGGCTCGTAGACCGGGTCGAAGCGCAGCGACAGGTCGGTGGTGAGCATGGTCGGGGCGTGGCGCTTGGACGGGTCGTGCGCGTCCGGCACCGTGCCCGCGCCCGCGCCGTCCTTCGGACGCCACTGGAACGCGCCGGCCGGGCTCTTGAACAGCTCCCACTCGTAGCCGAAGAGGATCTCGAAGAAGGAGTTGTCCCAGGTGGTGGGCGTGTTGGTCCAGATGCCCTCGAGGCCGCTGGTGATCGTGTCGCCGCCCTTGCCGGTGCCGAAACTGTTCTTCCAGCCCAGCCCCTGCTGCTCCAGCGGGGCGTCCTCGGGGTCCGCGCCGACGTTGTCGGCGGGGCCGGCGCCGTGGGTCTTGCCGAAGGTGTGGCCGCCGGCGATGAGGGCGACGGTCTCCTCGTCGTTCATGGCCATCCGGCGGAAGGTCTCGCGGATGTCGCGGGCCGCCGCGATCGGGTCCGGGTTGCCGTTCGGGCCTTCGGGGTTGACGTAGATGAGGCCCATCTGCACGGCGCCGAGCGGGCTCTCCAGCTGGCGGTCGCCGGTGTACCGGGCGTCGCCGAGCCAGGTGGTCTCCGGGCCCCAGTAGACGTCCTCCTCCGGCTCCCAGACGTCCTCGCGGCCGCCGCCGAAGCCGAAGGTCTGGAAGCCCATGGTCTCCAGCGCGACGTTGCCGGCCAGGATCATCAGGTCGGCCCAGGACAGGCTCTTGCCGTACTTCTTCTTGACCGGCCACAGCAGGCGGCGGGCCTTGTCCAGGTTGGCGTTGTCCGGCCAGCTGTTGAGCGGCGCGAAGCGCTGCTGGCCGGCCCCGGCGCCGCCGCGGCCGTCGCTGATCCGGTAGGTGCCGGCGCTGTGCCAGGCCATCCGGATGATGAAGGGGCCGTAGTGGCCGAAGTCGGCGGGCCACCAGTCCTGCGACGTGGTCAGGACCTCGGCGATGTCCTGCTTCACGGCGGGCAGGTCGAGGCTCTTGAAGGCCGCGGCGTAGTCGAAGTCCTCGCCGAGCGGGTTGGCGACGGCGGGGTTCTTGGCCAGGATCTTCAGGTTGAGCCGTTCGGGCCACCACTGGCGGTTTCCGCCGCCCTGCGTCGGGTGCAGCGCCCGTCCGTGCGCGACCGGGCAGCCACCGCCCTCCGTCTTCGCGTCGGTGACGAGTGCGTCGGGGTTCTCGGGCACAGACATGGGATTCCTTCCGGGCCGGGCCGATCTCGGTGCTCTGGGGACTGCGGACGAGGGGACAGTCGGGCCAGGGGCCATCCGACCACCGTTCGGCCGCTGCGGCGACACGACACGCCTCACCAGCCCGGACGGGGACGTCCTGCCCCTTTGCTATCGTCGGAACCGATCCTACGATGGACACTGTCTAAGTCAAGAACGAACCCAGTGAGAACCGGCAGTGCCCGCCCGAACCGGACAGTGGAGCGATCGTGAGTGACCTGCTGCAGCGCCTGCGCGAGCGCGGCTGGCGGATGACCTCCCAACGGCGTGTCGTCGCGGAGGTCCTCGACGGCGAACACGTGCACCTGACCGCCGACGAGGTGCACGCCCGCGCGGCCCGGCGGCTGCCGGAGATCTCCCGTGCCACCGTCTACAACACGCTGGGCGAACTGGTCGCCCTCGGCGAAGTCACCGAGGTGGCCACCGACGGCCGCGCCCGCCGCTACGACCCCAACGGGCACCGGCCGCACCACCACCTGGTCTGCGCCTCCTGCGGCACCATCCGCGACGTCCAGCCGGCGGGCGACCCGCTGGCCGGGCTGCCGGTGGAGCAGCGCTTCGGCTTCACCGTCACCGAGGCCGAGGTCACCTACCGCGGGCTGTGTCCGGACTGCGCGACGGCGGCCGAGTCCCCGGCCGCGGTGGAGGGCTGACGACGCGTCACGGGGCCGGTGCGGTCGTCAGTGGAGGGCTGACGATGCGTCACGGGGCCGGTGCGGTCGTCAACAGCCCCAGCTGAGCAGGCGGGCCGTCTCGACCGCCGACAGGTCCCCGGCCGCGTCCAGCGCTTCGGCCAGCCGGGTGACCGCGGGCCACCGCTCGTCCAGCAGCCGGACGGCGCGCAGTTCCTGCAGCCGGTAGTTCCACGGCCAGGGCGCGTCCCCCGGCCGCTCGTAGGCCAGCTCGACCCCGGCCCGGGCGGCCGCGTGCCGGGCCTGCTCCTGGTCGTCGAGCCCGGCGGCCTCCGCGCACCAGGCGCGGGTCCCGGTGAACAGGCCGGCCCGCTCCAGCCAGAGCAGCTCCGCCTGGACTCCGGCCGCCAGCGAGACCAGCAGACCGGGCAGTTCGACGGGACGGCCGCCCCGGCCGCGGCGCGGAACCAGCTGCGGCCGGGCCCCGCAGTCGGCGCACGCCGCCCCGGACTCCAGTCGTAGCGCGGGCGCCGGCATGCCCTGGGCGCGGCCGACGGCGGCATGCCCCGACGCGTGCACGGCGGCGGCGAGCCGCGCCTGGCCGGGGGTCAGCTCGCGAGCCCCGGCCAGGCAGCAGACGATCTCGCACGGCGGATGGAGCGTGCTGCCCCGGAGGGTGGTCCCACCGGACTCCACGCTGACCCCGTGTCCGTACACCCTGTCCCCCTGCCAGTGGATCTTGGCCGGTGAGTATAGGGCGGACGGGGCAGGTGCTCGCCGACAGGACGTCACGGGGCGCTTCCTGACGGGATGTCAATGTCCCGTCGCACGGCGGATGGCGACCAGCGCGGCGTCGTCGCCGAGGCGGCCGCCGCTGTGGGCGAGCAGGTCGCGGCGCAGGTGGGCGACGAGGGTGTCGGGCGCGCAGGAGGCCCAGCGCGCGGCGCGCTCGGCGAGCGGGTAGAAAGCCCCGTCGCCGCCGCGCGCCTCGGTGACGCCGTCGGTGTAGAGCAGCAGTGTGGCGTCCCCGTCGAAGGCGACGGTGGAGTTGGGGTAGCCGACGCCGGCGAGAGCCTGGACGCCCAGCGGGGGCGCCGCCTCGTCACCGTCGAGCGCGACCGCGGTGCCGTGGCGCAGCAGCAGCGGGGGCGGGTGGCCGCAGTTGGTGATCCTGGCGACGGGTTCGGCGTCCGGGAGATCCAGCAGCAGCGCGGTGATGAAGTGCTCGCCCGTCTCGTCGCCGGTCTCGGCGAAGTCGACGAGGTAGCGCTGCACATGACGGTCCAGCAGCCGGGCCAGCTCGGTCAGCGACGCGGCCTGGCCCGCGACCAGCCGGAACGCGCTGAGCAGCAGCGCGGCCTCGCCGACCGCGGCGAGGCCCTTGCCCCGCACGTCCCCGACCAGGATCCGGGTTCCGGCCCCGGCCCGGGTCGCCGTGTAGAGGTCGCCGCCGATCTGGGTCTCGTCCTCGGCCGCGAGGTAGGCCGAGGCGATGTGCAGCGGCCCGATGCGTTCCGGCAGCGGTCTCAGCAGGGCGCGCTGGGCGGCCTCGGCCACGGACTGGGCCCGGGCCAGCCTGCGGCTGTGGCGTTCGCGGACCACCGTGAAGACGTAGATCAGGACGGACAGCGCGGCGACCGCGCCGATCTGGGCCATGTGGTTGGCGGTGGCGAGCCCCCCGTGCACGGCCGCGATGAACACCTGGGCGGCGACCGCCAGGGCCCCGACCGCGGCCGTGGTCCGGGGACCGGCGAAGGACGGGGTCAACGCGGGTGCGATCACCAGCAGCGGTCCCAGGTGGATGCTGGTCGGCGACTGGACGTCGATCACGACGATCAGCACGATCAACGCGATCGGCAGGAGCACCAGCGCCCAGCTCGGCCGCCACGGCCGGCCGCCGCCCCCACGCTCGCGCACACCCATGCCCCCACTGTGCGGCCCGTCCCGGTCGCGTGCATCCGAGGGAGCGCGCCTCCCGGCTGACGCGCCGTCAGGCGCCGCCGTGCCCCGGTGCCGCCGCCTCGGGCGGGTGGTCGACGCCGGGGCACGGTGCGGTCGGCACAGCGCGTCCGCTCAGGTGGCGGGACGCCTGCCGTGGTTGGCTCCGTGCTTGCGACGGGCCTTCTTCCTGCGGCGACGCTTGGACGACATGGCTCCTCCTCTCGGCGTACTGCCTGCCCCACCAGCTTCCGGCCGGTCGTCCCGGCCCGCGACCGCCAGGGCCTGTCCGGCGGATCTTCCCGGGCCCGCGTCGCTCGCCCACCTTTCGGGCGGGAGGGTGCCCCCAGGCACGGCCTCCCCCCAACCTCCGGCGGGAGGTGCCCCACCCTGCGTTGGCGAAACGCCCAGGTGCGTCCCGTACGAGGGCGCTCCGCCGCCTTGGATCCGGCCACACCCGGCACCACCTCCCGCCCGAAGGGTGTGGGGGGGGGGACCGGCGCGGGCTGATCCGGCAAGATCCGCCGGACAGGCCCTGAGTCGCACTGCTACGCTCCGAAAACACCTGTCCTGAGGCTTTTGTCCAGGGAGCAGCCATGAGCAGTGAACCCGAGCCCATCAGCACCGAGGCCCGGCGGGCGATCGAGGCGGAACTCGACGGCCTCAAGGCCGAACGGCGGGCCGTCGCGGGCACCTTGGGCAGCACGGACGCGACGGGCGACGCCGCCGACCAGGCCGACGAGCTGCAGCGCGCCACCGACGTCGCCCGGCTCGACTCGCGCATCGCCGAGCTCGAGCTGCGGCTGCGCCAGGCGGCGGAAGCGGGGGCCCCGCGCACGGACGAGGTCGGCGTGGGCAGCACGGTCACCGTCCGCTACTCCGACGGCGTCGTCGAGACGGTCGCCATCGGCGAGTTGGCGGAGGGCCTGGACCACACCCTGGTGACCGCGGACAGCCCGCTGGGCCTGGCGCTGCTCGGCCGCCGGGCCGGGGAGGCCGTGCAGTACGAGACGCCTGGCGGCCCGGCGGGAGCCGAGATCCTGTCCATCGGCGAGACCGCGGGCGAGGGCGACGGCGGCTGATCGCCGGGAGGATCGGAGGGAGTAGCCGGGGCCCGGTCGGGCAAGGGAGTGGGATTCGGCGCGGACTGCATACGCGCGACGCGGGATGCGCATGGTGCATGAGTGAAAAGTGGCCTTCCGTCCAGATCCTGACGGATTGTCACCTCCCTCTCCCCCACCCGAGGAGCCCGCATGAGGAGAAGAAACGCCCTGACCGCCGCTCTGAGCACCGCCGCGCTGGCGGGTGCGCTGAGTCTCGCCGCCCCGCAGGGGGCGCTCGCGGCGGGCGGCCACCGGTCCGGGTCCGACGTGACCGTCGTGGCCGAGCACCTGGGCAACCCCCGTGGCCTGTCGGTGGCCCCGGACGGCGGCCTGTACCTGGCCGAGGCAGGGTCCGGCGGCAGCGTCTGCGTTCCCGGCGGTGAGGCCGGCAGCACCTGCGTCGGGCTGACCGGCTCGTTCGACAAGGTGGGGCGCAACGGCTCCGTCAGGCGCATCGTCACCGGCCTGATCTCCGCCTCCGGTCCGGGCGGTGTCGGGGCCGAGGGCGCGGTGTCCGTGTCCCGCGGCCGGGACGGCTCCTTCTTCGGCCTCTTCGGCCTCAACACCCACGAGGTGCCGCCCAAGGGCGCGATCCCGAACAACCTGCGCAACGCCGCGCTGCGCGAACTCGGCCGCCTGGTCCAGGTCGACCGGCACGGCCGGATGCGCACCCTCTCCAACGTAGGGGACCAGGACTGGACCTGGACCTCCACCCGGGTGCACCTGGCGCCGCATGACTTCCCGGACGCCAACCCCAACGCGGTGCTGGCCTCCGAGGGCCACCTCTACGTCGCGGACGCCGGGGCCAACGTGCTGACCGAGGTGAAGCGCGGCGGCAAGGCGGTGGTGCGGGACTTCTTCCCGGTCCCCAAGGGTTCGCCGAGCGACGCCGTGCCCACCTGCGTCAGCCGGGGTCCCGACGGCGCCCTGTACGTGGGCGAGTTGCTGGGCGGCAACCCCGCCCCCGGCCACGCCCGCATCTGGCGCATCGCGGCCGGCCACCGGCCGACCGTCTGGGCCACCGGCCTGACCACCGTCCAGGGCTGCGGCTTCGGTCCCGACGGCGCGTTCTACGCCACGGAGTTCCAGACCGCCGGCCTCAACCCCACCCCCAGCGGCAACCCCGCCGGCGACGTGGTGCGGATCGACCGCAACGGCCACCGGACCCGTCTGGGCGTCGGGAAGCTCTTCTTCCCCTCGGGCCTGGCGGTCGGCCGCGACGGCGCCGTCTACGTGTCCAACTGCAGCATCGCCCCGGTCTCCGGCATGGGCCCCGGGCTGTGCTCGACCGGCGGCCAGGTGGTCCGCATCACCTCGGACGACTGCGGCGACACGGCCCGCTCGGTGCCGCTGAGCCGCGACCAGCAGGCGGCCCGCCGCGGCTGACGCCTCGTCGGACCGCCGACGCGCGCGGGGGCCGCGGCCGTGCTCCGCTGGTACCGCGGCCCCCTCTCCGGCAGTGCGCCCGCGGCCTGCCATCCGCAAGGAGCGAGAACATGTCCCACCACCTCAGCGGCCCGAACCTGCGCTCGCCCAAGGGCGACGCGCGGCTCGACCTGACGGACCTCTTCGTCTTCCTGGCGGCCGATCCCGGCCGGACCGTGCTGATCATGAACGTCAACCCGTTCGCCCCTACCCAGGGCGAGTTCTTCCACCCCGACGCCGTCTACCGCATCAACATCGACACCGACGGGGACCACCGCGCGGATCTCGCCTACAGCTTCACCTTCTCCGAGCCGGCGGACGGCCACCAGACCGCGACCGTGCACCGGGCCCAAGGAGCCCAGGCACAGCAGCACGACGCGGGCGGCCAGGTCGTCGTGTCCGAGGCGGCCGTGGACCTCGGGCACCGGCCGAGCCTGGTGCAGAGCGGCGGCTACCGCTTCTTCGCGGGGCTGCGCAGCGACCCGTTCTTCGCCGACCTGGACGGCATCGTCAACGACTTCCAGTGGACGGGGCGGGACTTCGGCATCGACAAGAACGTCTTCGGCATCGTCCTCGAGGTGGACGACGGCGAGCTCGGCGAGGGTCCCGTCGGCGTGTGGGCACGGGTGAGCCTGCGTCAGAACGGCGGCCTGCTCTCCGTGGACCGGGGGGCGCATCCCTCCCTCACGGCCTACTTCAACGCCGAGGACGTCAAGGAGAAGTACAACGCGGGCGAACCGGCGGACGACTGGGACACCTACAAGGACGCCTGGGCAGCCGTCCTCGCGCACACCGGCGGCTACTCCGCCGCGGAGGCGGAGCAGGCCCTGCGGACGGTGCTCCCCGACGTCCTGCGCTACGACCGCACCGCTCCCGTCGGCTACCCCAACGGGCGCAGGCTGACCGACGACGTGACCTCGGCGCGGCTCGCGATGATCTCCCACGGGAAGATCGACGACGACCACATCCCGCCCCACACCGACCTGCTGACGGTCTTTCCGTACCTGGGCACGCCCCACCCGGTCGGCTGACCGGGGCGGACACGTCGCCGCCGCCGGTCCGGGGTTTCCCTGGACCGGCGGCGGCGACGTGTGACGGACCGTCAGGCGGCGGGGGCGGCCGCCTGGTCCGCCTCACGGGCGGCCTGCCCCGGGGCCGCGACCGGCGGCTTCCCGGCGGGGATGAGCGCGGCGACGGCCGCGGCGACCAGAGCCACGCCGCAGCCGACCACCAGGCCGGCCCGGAAGCCGGACTCGGACGTGAAGGTGTAGCCGCCCATGCTGGTGGTCAGGTGGGCGAGGACCACGCCGACGACGGCTGAGCCGATGGACGTGCCGAGCGAGCGCATCAGGGTGTTGAAGGCGTTGGCCGCGGCGGTCTCGGCGAGCGGAACCGAGCCCATGATCAAGGCCGGCATGGCGCCGTAGGCCAGGCCGACCCCGCTGTTGATCACCATTCCGGCTACCATGATCCCCCACGACCACTCCATCAGCGCGAGCGAGACGCCGTACCCGGCCGCGATCACCAGCACGCCGGAGACCAGGGTGAACTTGGGCCCGCGCGCGTTGGAGAGCTTCCCGCCGAGCGGGGAGACGAACATCATCATCAGGCCGCCGGGCGCCATCCACAGGCCGGCCGCCAGCATCGACTGCCCCAGGCCGTAACCCGTGGCCTTCGGGAACTGCAGCAGCTGAGGCATGATCAGCATGCTGGCGTACATGCCGAATCCGACGAAGACCGAGGCGATGTTCGTCATCAGCACCCGGGGCCGGGCCGTGGTGCGCAGGTCCACCAGCGGGTCGCGGGTGCGCAACTCCCAGGCGCCCCAGGCGCCGAGGACCACGACCGCGCCCGCGAACAGGCCGAGGGTGGTGCCGGAGCCCCAGCCCCAGTCGGCGCCCTTGGAGACCGCGAGCAGCAGGCAGGCGAGTCCCACGCCGAGGCCGAGCGCGCCGTAGAGGTCGAAGCGCTGCCCCTTGGCGCCGGCCGGGACGTCCGGGATCAGGAACCAGATCAGCGTCCCGATCAGCAGCGCGAGGACGGCCGAACTCCAGAACAGGACACGCCAGTTCGCGTACTGCGCGACGGCGGCGGAGATCGGCAGCCCGAGGCCGCCGCCGATGCCCATGGAAGCGCTGACCAGAGCGATCGACGAGCTGAGCCTCTCGGTCGGGACGACGTCGCGCAGCAGCGCGATGCCGAGCGGGATGATGCCCATGCCCATGCCCTGCAGTCCGCGTCCGACGATCATCGGGACGACGGAGGAGGCCAGGGCGCACACCACGGAGCCGGCGACCAGCGGGACCGCGCAGGCCAGCAGCATCCGCCGCTTGCCCAGCAGGTCGCCCAGCCGGCCCGAGATCGGCACGCAGATGGCGCCGGCGACCAGGGTCACCGTGATCACCCATGCGGCGTTCGACGAACTGGTGTGCAGGATCCGCGGCAGTTCCGCGATCAGCGGGGTGACCAGCGTCTGCATGATCGCGGCCACGGTGCCCGCGAGGGCGAGAGTGGTGACCACTCCGCCCGTGCGGGCCGAGAGGGGTTGGGCTTCCATACGGGCTTCCTTGGCTGGCGGAGGGGTGGAGCGTCGTCGTCGGTCGTTGTGCATGCTACACATGAAGTGCGTCATGCACATCATGTGCCGGGTGCACAATTGCGGCAGGGCAGCGGGAGCGGGATCAGCGCAGGAGGTCGGACGGCGGATGAGCAGGCCCACGTACCAGGTCGAGTACGAGCAGATGCTGCTCGGCCGCTATGCGCTCGCCAGCCACCGCACGGCACGGCTGGAGCGCAGCGCCTACATCCTGCTCAGCCGCATCGGCATGCAGGGACCCATGACGATCGGGGAGTTGAGCGACGCGTTCGGCCTCGACACCTCCACCGTGAACCGGCAGACCGCCGCCGCCACCCGCGCCGGGCTTCTGGAGCGGATCCCGGACCCCGCCGGGAGCATCGCCCGCAGGTTCCGCCTCACCGAGCGGGGGGCGGCCATCCTGGCCGAGGAGCGTGAGGGCATCGTGGACGCCCTGGACCGGGTGATGCACGACTGGCCGGACGAGGACATCGCCGGGTTCGCCGCCTACCTGCGCCGTTTCAACGCCGGGATCGAGCGCTTGGCCGGCCGCCCGTGGCCGCGACCGGAGGACGGGGCGACCGGCCCCGCGGAGGTCCGGGCCCTGCGCACCTGAGAGGGTCCCTCGGTGCTTCGTCCGACGGCGGGCGGCGGCGGGTGGGGCGAAAGGTGGTGGATCGTCCGATAGGCCGGGACCGGCGCGGACCCGTAGCTTCTGGGCGCATGCGCCTGCGACGTCACGACCGCCACCGGCAGCCGCCCGTCCTCCCGTTCGCGCCGCTGGCCGCCTGGCAGGCGCGGCGGACGCTGGGCCTGGGCGTCGACCAGCTGGCCTGGTCGCTGTCGTACCACGGGGTGCGGGCCACGCCCCACGACGTCGAGGCGTGGGAGGGCGGTCACGCCTGCCCCGACGACGAGCAACTCCTGGCCTTGGCAAGGGCCTTGTGGTGCCCCGTGGCCCTGCTGCTGACCCGCCCGCCGGACTCGCTGCGCGAGTGGCGGCTCTGCCGCGACCTCTCGCGGGCCGAACTGGCCCGCCGACTGCGACTGGCGGAGGACCAGGTGGCCGCGCTGGAGCGCGGCGCGCTCAGCTGGCCCGCCGATCCCGAGCAGACCCAACGCCTGGCAGCGGCGCTGGAGCTGACGCCCCGTGAGCTGGTCGCCGCCACGGGGAACGGGACCCGGCTGGAAGCGGCGCTGCGGCGCGCGGTGGCCGGACGCTGGCGCTCGCTTGCGGACGAGGTGTGGACGCTGGTCCCCACGCTCACGCCGGACATCGTGGCATTCGCCCTGGAGGCCCTCTCCTCCCAGGTCAGCACCGCGCAGTTGCCGTGGGGCTCCAGCCACACCCCCGCTACCGCGCCGTCACCCCCGCCGTCCGGCCCGTCGGCAGGCGGCCAGGAGGCCGAACTGACGGAGCGGTTCTGGACGCTGACGACGGGTGCGCCCTGAGTCCCGGGCGGCAGCCGCATCCGACCGCAGCACGCGGGCCCGACCGGACGGCCGGGTGAACGGAGCGGCAGGCCGGGCGGCGTGGCTCCGGCTCCGGCCGTTCTCGCCGCCCTGGCGCGCACGACCGGTCGGCGCGGCGAGCGGCCCCAGCGGGCGGCATCGCCAGGCGGACGCCAGGGTGCGCGCCTCAGGCGGGCCGGACCGTCCGGGGGCCGAGGACGTCGTCGGCGCC
>NZ_JBHSQJ010000110.1:0-4392 GCF_042658505.1 Streptacidiphilus monticola
CCGACGCTCACCATGATCGGTACGACAACGGCTTCTCAGGGACTCCACAGAACCGGGGGCAGCTCAGAGGATGGGGAGCCAGGCCGATGGTCATATCTCCGTCCCACCATCCCGCCTGGGTTGGATCCGTCGGTGGCGTCCCCGCTGGTGCCGATGAGGTCGGGCAGGGTGCCGGTGGTGGTGTAGGTGTGGCCGGCGTTGGCCAGTTGCCGTGGGCTGTTGTTGTTGGGGTCGAGGAGGTTGTCCTTCGTGACCGAGACTTCCTGGCTGGAGTCGATGGTGCCGTCACCGTTGCCGGGGATGATGGCGCCGACGCCGGTGGCGGGGTTGTAGTCGAAGACGTCCTGCAGGCCGCTGCCGGCGGCTCCGGTGATCAGGCCGGTGAAGGCCTGGGTGCCGTTGAAGTCGTCCCGAGGGCGTTCAGTGTGGAGGTAAGGGTGCGGGGCCCCACGTTGTGGGGCCCCGCGGTGTGTGTCAGTGCCTACTCAGTGGGCGGGTGCCATCATCACCATCCGTGGCCGATGTTGATCTTTGTGCCGGAAAAGCCGCCGGTGCCGTTGCCGACGTAGCACCACAGCTGCGTGCTGCTGTCGCGGGCGATCAGGTCGGGGGCGCCGTCACTGCCGAAGTCCGCGACACCGGCGAAAGTCCAGCTGCTGGTCCAGCCGTTGCCGATCTGGCTGCGGGCACCGAAGCCGTTGCTTCCGTTTCCGGGGTAGAGCCACAGGTTTCCGCTGCTGTCGCTGGCGAGGACGTCCTGGTGTCCGTCGCCGTTGAAGTCGGCGACGCCGGCGAAGGTGTAGCTTCCCCAGCCGTTTCCGATCTGGACGCGGGTGCCCAGGCCTGCGCCGACGCCGGTGCCCGGGTAGAGGTAGAGGTTCCCGCTGCTGTCGGCGCCGAGGATGTCCTGGTGTCCGTCGCCGTTGAAGTCGGCCACTCCGGCGAATTGGTAACCGGTCCATCCGCTGACGAACTTGATCGCCGTTGTGTTCAGGTCGTGCCCGATGTCGCCGGGGTAGAGCCAGAGCCCCCCATCGGGAGCGAGCGCGATGAGGTCCTTGTAGCCGTCGCCGTTGAAGTCTGCGACACCGGCGAAGGTGTAGCCGGTGAAGCCGGTGCCGATGTAAAGGGGATCGGAGGCAAAGCCGCCGCTGCCGTTGCCGGGGTACACCCACAGGTTGCCGGTCTTGTCGGCGGCGATGACGTCGGTGTGCCCGTCGCCGTTCCAGTCCGCGACATCGGCGAAGGTGTACGGCCCATCCGGAATACTCAAGTTGGCCATGAGCGCAACCTGGCTGGAGGTCAGGGCAGCGTTCCTCCAAATGCGGACGGTGGAGATGTCGCCCTTGTAGTCGTCTGCAGGGCTGCCGCTGTGCATGTCGTTGCCCAGGACGAAGCTGCCGTTGAACAGGCTGCTGCTCACAGCGCTGTGGGTGCCGCGGGCCACAGGACGGTCACCGACGTACAGGGTCATGGCTTTGGTGGCTGGATCGTAAGTGATGGTGAGGTGGGCCCATTCACCGATCGCCGCCGTCCCACCGGCGATGCAGTCGTAGGCCCGGGTGGTGTCCGAGGTCGCCAGGCAGAAAGCCCATTCCCGGTTGGACTGGGGATACAGCAGGAACCCGGCGTTGGTAGCGCCGTTCTGGGACGCGATGACCTGCCCGAACGACTCCGGCTGAGCCCACAGGGACAGGGTGAACGCGGACGACACGGACAGTGCTGCGGATCCGCTCATGAATCCGGTGGTGGTGCCGTCCAGGTGCAGGCTGGGAGAGAGCAGACCAGTGTTGTCCCAAGTGGCTCCGGCTCCGCCGCCGGTCAATGACGAGGCTCCCGTGGTGTCGGCCGCGGCGGTCGCCGTGCCCGTGGTCCCGTCGTTGAGGGGCCAAGTGTGGGCTTCTGGGACGAGGGCCTTGGCCGGTTGTGCGGTGAGGGTCGTGCCGTCGTAGGTGTAGGCGGCGACGGTGCCGTTTGAGCTGACGGTCCACAGGTCGGGGTTGTTGTCGCCGTTGACGTCGGCGGCTTGGAGGGTGAGGTTGGTGGCCTTGTTCCAGGTGCCGGTGGCGAGGGTGTGGGAGGTGTAGGTGAGGTAGTCGTTGTTGCCGGCGTCCTGCTGGTGGGCCAGGTTGGTCCACAGGTAGAGGTCGCCGGTGGTCTTGTTCCACAGGAACATCGCGGTGCCGGTGGAGAGTTGGGTGGTTGCGATGGTCCACTGGTCCCAGTCGGCGGTGCCGTCGGGGGACTTGTTGGTCAGGGGGTAGGACAGGAACTGGCCGACGCTGCCTCCGAACACTGCGTAGAGGTCGAGGCTGTATCCGTCGGTGGCGTCCCCGCTGGTGCCGATGAGGTCGGGCAGGGTGCCGGTGGTGGTGTAGGTGTGGCCGGCGTTGGCCAGTTGCCGTGGGCTGTTGTTGTTGGGGTCGAGGAGGTTGTCCTTCGTGACCGAGACTTCCTGGCTGGAGTCGATGGTGCCGTCACCGTTGCCGGGGATGATGGCGCCGACGCCGGTGGCGGGGTTGTAGTCGAAGACGTCCTGCAGGCCGCTGCCGGCGGCTCCGGTGAACAGGCCGGTGAAGGCCTGAGTGCCGTTGAAGTCGGCCGGTGCCCCGCTGGTGTTGACGCCCGTTCCCGCAGCCCCGGCGTCGACGGCCGTGACGGTGGTCAGGCTCCCATCCTGCTCGTGGGAGAGCCACAGCCCCGCGGGCATGCCGCTCTGGTTACCCACGGTGAGCTGGTCAGGGACGCCGTCGCCGGTGAGGTCGCCATCGGCCGGAGGGGTAGCCGGCGGGGAGGCGTCGAAGGATTGCTCAGCGGGATTGAGCCCGTAGTTGCCTCCCGTGCTGAGGCTGTTGACGGTGAGCACGTTGATGCGGCGGTTGGGGGTGAAGGTGATGGTGGCGTTGCCCTGGCTGTCGGCGGAGACCATCTGGGTGGGGCCGCCGTTGAGCTGCCACACGTAGCTGGCGGGAATGGTGCCGGTGCAGCCGCCCGTGGGGCAGGAGATGGTCACCCCGGAGGCCGGAGTACCGATGACCAGGTTGTCGGGGATGGTGACGTTGGGGGTGTCACTGGGGCGGGCGGGGTCGAAGACGAAGCTGCAGTGCGCGGCCGCGCTCGTGTAATTCCCGTCGTAGGCGCTCACATCCCAGTACACGGTGAGAGGACTGTTGCCCGCGGCGCTCTCCAATGTGGACTTCGCGAGCTTGTAACTCAGCGACTGACCGCTAGTGGTGGTGTAGGTGCCGGGGGTGCTGGGGGTTCCGATGACGGCGCCGGTGGAGTTGTTCTTGCGGGCGGTGAAGGTGGCGCCGACCGAGCCGCCGTCCTTGTCTGTGAGCTTCGCGAACAGGTAGACGTCGCTGTCGCCGACGGTGATGAGGCGGCTGCAGGAGGTGGAGGGGGAGGTGGACAGGGAGGTGGGGGTGCTGGGGGGGTTGTCGTAGGTGGTGGAGACCTTGACGGTGCTGGCTTGGAACTTCTTCCAGTAGAGGTCGTTGGTCTCGCTGCCGGCCTTGAGGACGAAGGTCAGGGAGGAGGCGCCGCTGTCGGCGGCGTTTTGCATGACGGTCTTGCCGTTGAAGTTCTTGTAGCCGGAGCTGTTCAGGTCGAAGCCCACACCCGCGTTGGGGCAGGAGGAGCTCCAGCCGTGGGCGACGGTCTGGGAGTCGACCTCACCGGCGGGGGAGGGCTGGTTGGACCAGGTGGTGTTCTGGGAGATCCCGGACGAGGTAGTCCACAGCTGGACGGCCTCGGGGGTGCACGACCAGGACCAGTCCTCGGTGATGTTCAGCTGGGAGCTGAGGATTTTCGCGCCGTGGAGGCCGGAGGGGACGTTGATCTGGAGGTAGGAGCGGGCGGTGTAGGTGGGCGGGTAGGTGGGGTCGTCGGTGTAGCCCACGCGCAGGTCGTCGGTGGTGCGCCAGAAGTTCTGGGTGTCGTAGTAGGAGTTGGTGTAGGTCCACTCCTGCAGGCTGCTGGGTGCGGACGGGGTGACGAACGGGTCGATGTAGACCGGGTACTTCGTGGCGTGTCCGGTCAGCAGCGACGCGTCGGGGGTCAGGGTGATCGAGCGGGCGGTGGCCTTGGCATGGAGGGTGGCGGTGCGGGCGTGTTCGCCGGGGCCGCGGGTGCTAGAGGTGGCCGGTTCCCCGGTGGCGGGGTCGACCGTCTGTCCGGTGCCTGGGACCGCGGTGGCGCGGACGGCTGGTGCGGTGGTGCCGGTGGGGGTGGTGGTGGAGTCCCACATCACCGGGGCGGGGGCCGTGAACACGGGGCCGTGGGCGTCGTTGGCGGTGATGTTCCCGGCCGTGTCGGCGGAGAGTTTGACGCCTTTGGTGGCTGCCGCGAGGGTGAGGGTTTTCAGGCGCGGGTTGGCTGCGGCGGTCGCGT
>NZ_JBHSQJ010000111.1:0-9459 GCF_042658505.1 Streptacidiphilus monticola
GAGGAGGCGCAGTCCTTCGTTCCCCCGCCCCAGTGCGTGGCCGAGGTGACCAACGACGTCCGCTTCACCGGAGGACGGCTTGTCCAGGCCTCTCGCCAAGACGTGCTCGGGTGGCTGACCGAGTACGGCCTTGGCCTGAAGGGACCCTGACCGGACACCGGGTCCACGTTCACAGGCACACCGTCCACCTATCGCTGCCACCCGACCGTCAGGCGACCGACGCGCGGCCCGCATCACGGCGGGACGACGGGAGCGCGGCAGCGTACGAAGGCGCTGCGACGCATGATGGGTCCACCGGCCCGGGCGCCAGCCCTCCAGCTGCTGCCAGCCGCGTCCCGAGGTGCGTCAGCTGGGCGTGGGGGCGCAGGCGTCCTTTTGGACGAGCCAGTGGCGGACGGTGGCGCTGACATCACCGCCGGTGGCTCCCGCCCCCGGCCGCACTCCCCGGGCGGCTGGCGCTGAGTCGCCTCCTCGAGGGTGTTCGTACAGTAGGGCGCTCCATCTGGACACCACAGGGCAGGCCCGCTGCACGGACGTGTGGGTCGACGGCAGACGGGACGGCAGCGGGGCAGGCGTGCGGCAGACCCAGGGAGGTGCAGCGATCCCTTGAGTCAGTATTCTCTCGACCAGTCTTGAACCAGCTCCCACGTGGGGGGACGCTCATCCCCGACAATCCACGTCGATTCGGGGTGCTCGCCGGTCAGGTTCGCGACGAGGAAGTCGCCGAACCCGCCGTCGAAGCGAAACCAGTAGCCCGATCGATTCCAGGAGATGATCGGCCACTTGTTGGGGTCCGCATCGCCAGTGAGCCAGATGAAGTGATTCCCTGAATAGTCGTTACCCCAAGCGATCAGTCCCTCCTCGTCGGGGTACATGGGGTACGGATTCTCTTCCGGTTCTTCCTCGTGCAGCTCGGCGAGGTAGTCACTGATCCCGGACGGCGCGCCCTCCACGAGACTTGCGAATCCCTTACGCGCGTCGCCTTCGCGCACCTTGTCCCGCTTCAGGCTGGGCGTCCAGATCAGCAGCTGGTCGTTGACGAGGCCTGCCCCGTAGAGGTCTGCGAAATCCCGATAGTCGTCGGGAAACTGAAAGCCAACCTCCGCCGGCGCAAGATCCCAAGGAGCAGCGCTGGGACGAGTTGCCGGAGGCGGCATCATCCCCGCCAGTCGTTCGATCGCCGGGTGCATGCGCACAAGCTACAGCGTTGATCAGGTCCTGCAAGGGCCACCTGTCGGAGGTGCTCTGAGCCGTGCCCGCTGCATGCCTGTCAGGAGGGTCAACCGCGGTCAGCCAAGGACAGAGCGAGCGCACTACGAGCCGATGGTCAACGCATAGACCGCAGGTGAGCGGCGCTCCATGGCCCCGAGAGCCGTAGCTTCCCAAGCTCAGGTACGGTGCCCGTCGTGTCGAGTGACGACGAGCCTCCCGAGTGCCCCGAATGCACCGAGCCCTTGACCTTCCAGGGGTTGGTCCTAACCGAAGATCGATGGTTGTGCCGCGCTGTCTGGCAGTGCTGCAAATCCCACACCTGGTGGCACTGGGCCGACCGCCCGAGCGATCCACTGGAGGTCTGCCCCCACCCCGACCTCTTTCGCTGAGATTGACCCATGTTCAGGGGTGTGCCCCTGTCGTGCCCTACAGGGCGGTAAGTCACGGTCTCTTACGGGTAGGAGCGGGCCCTGGATAGCACGAAGGCCCCCGACCGTTGTTACTGGTCGGGGGCCGTTCACCTGCGGAGTCGGTGGGATTTGAACCCACGGTGACGTCGCCGCCACGACGGTTTTCAAGATCGGTAGCGGCGGGCGTAGTGCCGGTTGGGATGGCTGCGCTGAGCTACAAGGCATCGCCGGCGATCAGGGAGCCGTCGGCGCCCAGCGAGTAGATGCGCGGTGGTCCCATGGCTTCAACTGCGGCCCGAAGTGCTTCCTCTCTCTCCGCTGGGTCAGGACCCAGCGGATCCCGCACGAGGAAGCCGTGAAGCTCGATGGCACCTGCATCCACGTCGTCGGACTCCGGGAAGCCCTCGATAGTGAATCCGCAGAGGGCGCGCAGTGCGTCCTCGCCCAGGTCCAGCGGATGAAAAGGGAGCGGGTACGGCTCTTCGTCTTCGTCCGGCCAAGGGATGACGTCCGCCGAGCGCTCTCCGGCCCAGTAAGGCAGTTCGAAGGGCAGCGGATCACCGATGTTCTCCACGATCCCGCTGTCCGGCGACAGACTCAGGGAGCGGATAAGTCGTCCGTCCTCCCAGACTGCGAACGCCAGCCAGTCGACCACGCTGTGCATGGCGTGAAGGACCAACCGCCGGCCAGCGCTGGCCGCAACGAGGTCCGCCGGAAGTTGCGACGGGAGATCGACCATCACGCGCCGATCGCAGATCAGCTCCACATTGGGCCAACTGGCGGCGTACGCCCGACCGTCAGGCGGGTATACGCCGTCCCACAAGTTCGAGCCGCTCGCTTCCTCGATCACCCAGCCCGGATAGAGACGCCGCATCATGGCGGCCGTCCGCTCCGGGTCCGCCGGACCGACCTGTTGGAGCAGGTTGGGCACGCTCCCGTCGGCATACACGAGCAGACCGGTTTTGGCTCCCAAAGCCCCTCCCCTTGTCGCGCAGTCTCATCGCTGTCGCACCCTACTCAGACGCACCGACAAGACGAGGCGGCGAGCCGTTCTGCGCGTAGTTCGCTTCGCGAGGCGCTTCTTGGGGACCATCTGGGGACCACACGTCCTGCACGCGACCGAACATCCCAAGCTCACGCGACCACGTGACAGGCGGGCCGTGCCCGCTGAGCTGCGGAAACCCTTGACTCGCTGAGCTGGGGGTCAAGCGGTCACAGGGGTGCGTCGATCGCGAGGTGATGGTGGGGAGGGGAGCTGTGATGACTTTCTCTCCTTCATCAAGGGCCCACGCCGCTCACGCGGCGCGGCCCGCCCCCACTCGGGCGCGCGCTCCAGTCTTCGCCCGCGCTGCCCGGCGGGGCGGGGCGCAAGCGGAAGGGCAGGCAGGAACCGGACTGACCGGCTTGCCAGCCGGAAGAACAGGGGATCTCCGGCACCGGGATGGCCCGGGGACCGTGCCAAGAGTGGCCGGCCGTAGGGGTGAGCGAGGGGACTGCCATCCCGCCCGCCATCGACCCCAGGCAAAGCCGAGCAGACCTGCCCCTTGGGGTCCAGGTCGGTCGTCCAGTGGGGCGCTCCACCTGGACCCCAAGGGGCAGGCCCGCTCCACTACCGTGTGGGTCGACGGCGTACGGGATGGCAGCAGGTAGCGCCGTGGCGAAGCGGGGAGCGTCCCTCCCGGCCAACGCCTACCGCCAAGAGAGACGGAACCAGCCCAGATGCACCCCTCGGTCAACCGATTGTTGGAGTTGCTTCCCCCGCCCCAGCAGGGAGGCGCCGCAGTCGACTGGGAACACGTAGAGGCCGAGTTCGGCTGGCGACTGCCAACCGACTATCGGGACTTCGTCACCTGCTACGGAGTGGGTGCCATCAGCGATTCCCTAGGGATCAGCACTCCACCGTTCGAGGGCTACCCGTTCGTTGATCACCTGCTCTACAACACGCCCTACCCCGACCCCGACAACCTGTTGCGGTGGGGGGCGAATGAGGGTGCCGATGACTTCTACTGGCGCTGCAACAGCGACGAGCCCGATGACTGGACGGTGGCGATCCACCTGCGCAACCACGGCTGGCAGGACTATCCCGTCTCGATGGTCGACTTCCTCATCCAGCTCATCACTCGGCAGATCGACCCACCACTTGCCGCCCGACTCTGCATCGACCCACCCTGGTTCGAGCCCGACGTATAGCCTCGGCGGAGCCAGGCAGCGCCCGACGAGCGCACACCTCACCGTGCCCGTGCCATGCCCGATACGGCGGTCACCAGCGGCGAACCAGGGCCACGACCAACGGCAGACCGATCTACGGCACGGGAAGGGACCCCAGGTCAGAGCTGGCGCAACGGCCTGTGAACACTAGATTCCAAGCTCAGAGCGCTCACGGTTTCGCCTCGGGGTCCCACGTGGACTGATCACTTAGCGAGGCTTATGTCCGGCTCTTCTGGACTCTCGCCGCGCAGCAGACGCATGAAGGCATCTGCGAACGCGAGCAGGGGAGCCGTGTCCAGATCGGTCGTGAAATACGCCTGCTCCCCGCCGGCTCCGAAGGAGTTGGCCACCGCCCTTGGGATTGCTGGGCGCCACTGCATCAGCCGGTGCCGGACCCGCTCAGACAGCGCGAGAGTCACCGCCGCCCGGTCCGAAGCGGGAGCGAGATGCTTATCCAAGCCGGGTGACACGCACCCGATGAAGCCACCGGTGGCCTGCAGCTTCCAATCCTCACGGGCATTGGTGAGCCAAGCAGGCGGATTCACGACCCGCCCCGCCTCCTCGGCCAGGAGATAGAGCCACACCTCTGCCAACGAGTCGCGCGACCAGAACCCTCGGCCGTCAAAGTCCATGTACGAGCTCCCCATGGGCTCAGTAGAGCATCCTCGATGCAGACACTGCGGATCTTTTCGCCCAACCGCAGCCGCGGTTAAAGCGCCCTCCCGTGCCACAACCGCGCCAGATCCAACGGCAAGTGACGGCGAGTCACGGTCACCAACGGTTCATCAGCCATGCCGAGATCCCGGTATTGCCTTCGCAGCTCAGGGCACAGCTGGCCTGGCACCCTTGTAAAGCGGTGGTCTCCGAGCAGGGCCGTCCTTACCCTGTCGGCATGTGCCGATACGCGACGACCTACAAGCGGCATTACGTCTGCCTGCCGTGCCGGGCGTCGTTCAAGCAGGACAGCCAACGGGAGCGCACCCACCTGTGCCCGCGCTGTCGTGCGCCGTTGATCAACGCCGGACTAGACCTTACGATCCCACGGCGTACTGACAAGTCGGCATGGCGTGCTCTCGAAGCGACTCTTCGCGCCGGCTGGACGTTCCACTCGTGCGGCTGCGGCGGACCCGGATTCAGGCCCAGGACGAGCGCCGAGGTTCGCGAGCGGCGCAGGGCAGCGAAAAGGCTTGGCCTCACGGAAGCTGTCGCTCTCCGGCGCTACGACCCGTTGGAGCCCGAGTGGGGTGAGCAGACATAGGCGTGCCCGTCCCGTGCCCGTTCCGGCGGGAACTGGCGGGGAACCCCGGGAAGTCACAGCCGCGCCACCCCGTCGCCGCAGGTCAGCGAATCGCCAGATCAGGCGATATGCGCAACCGGACTCTTCCAAACTAGGGCCGCTCACGAGTAGAAGCCGCGGCCCCACTCCTCAGGCGGAACCGAGAATTCGTCTGGCCTCTCCT
This sequence comes from Streptacidiphilus monticola, assembly GCF_042658505.1. NCBI lineage: Bacteria > Bacillati > Actinomycetota > Actinomycetes > Kitasatosporales > Streptomycetaceae > Streptacidiphilus > Streptacidiphilus monticola. The sequence continues at coordinate 5,291 of NZ_JBHSQJ010000111.1, forward strand.
GGCGGAGTCGCCAGTACCTGCGATCAACTTCGTCTATCGCCTGGGGAATCGAGCACCCCAGCGCCTGGCGGATAGCAACGATCGCCTGCATGATCCGATGGTCCAGAATGTCGCGGTCCACGCTGCCCGGCAGCTCTGTCACGATCCCCTCCTCGTAAGGCAGGAACCTACAGGAACCGGGCGGTCAGCTGGCAGCTCGTGCGGGGGGCGTCCGCTGGGGACCAGTTGGGGACCACACGCGGTGCACGGGGCCGAACAACCCATGCTCAACCGAACGATGCGAGAGGCGTGCCGTGCGCTCTGAGCTGCAGAAACCCTTGACTCGCTGAGTTGGGGGTCAAAGGGTCGCAGAGGTGCGTCAAATCGCGCGGTGATGGTGGGGAGGGGAGCTGTGATGACTTCTCTGCTTCATCAAGGGCCCACGCCGCTCACGCGGCGCGGCCCGCCCCCGCTCGGGCGCGCTCCTGTCTCCGCTCCGCGCCGCCCGGCGGGGCGGACCGCAAGCGGAAGGCAGGGCAGGAACCGGACTGACCGGCCTGCCAGCCAGAAGAACAGGGATCTCCGGCACCGGGATGGCCATGGGCCGCGCCGANGGCAGGAACCGGACTGACCGGCCTGCCAGCCAGAAGAACAGGGATCTCCGGCACCGGGATGGCCATGGGCCGCGCCGACAGCGGCCGGCCGAAGATGGATGAGCGAGGGACTGCCATCCCGCCCACCACCGACCCAGGCAGAGCCAAGCAGACTTGCCCCCTCGGGCCCAGGTCGTACGTCCGGCAGGGCGCTCCACTGGACCCGAGGGGGCAAGCCTGCTTCACGTGCGTGTGGGTCGACGGCGGACGGGAGGGCAGGGGCAACGGCCGAGGCGGAGCCGCCTGCGTGATCTCCCGCAGGTTCGATGCAACGTTTCTTGGGACCTGGCGCACTGATACGAGTGGGGCCCGCGTCCCCGAGGGTGCGAGCTGGAGAGGAAGCCCGTGGGAGATCCTGATGACGGCGATCTGGATGCGTTCCTGGTCAGCCGACGAGCGGCGCTGTGCCGTACTGCGTTCCTGCTGTGCGGCAACCACGATGACGCGGAGGACCTGGTTCAGTCCACGCTCGTGAAGGTGATCCTGGGCTGGCGGAGGCTGCACCGTCTCGACAACCCCGACGCCTACGCCCGACAAACCATGGTGAAGCTGTACATCGCCTCACGCCGCCGACGGTGGCATGGGGAAGTTGCGCACGAGGAACTGCCGGAGCGTCCTGGCTCCGACCACGACCTGGACCTATCGATTGCGGTGCGTGGCGTCCTGGCCTCACTTCCGGCCAAGCAGCGCGCGGTCCTGGTCTTGCGAATCTGGGAGGACCTGAGCGTGGAGGCGACCGCCACGGCCCTGGGCATGCGCGAGGGCACCGTCCGCAGCCACACATCCAGAGCAGTGGCGGCGCTGCGCGGGGCGCTACCGCACGGACTGGAAGAACTGACCGAAAGGGGACGGGCGTGACCGACCATGTAGCCGAGCTGCGTCAACTACTGGCCGACAGCCTGCCGGACGACACCTCATGGTCCACGGACATCACGCCAGCTGCCCTGCGCGCGCGGGCCGCAAAGGTGCGTCGCCGCAAGCGTGCTGCCGCATTCACCGCTGTGGCCGTCGTGCTCGTAGGTGCCGCAATTCCAGTGATGGCGCTGATCCGAGCCGCGCCTGAGTCCGCGACGCCCCCCGCAACCGCCCCGGCCCAATCGCCCTTGGACGAGCTGCGCCACGCGTTGCCGCAGGGAATTGGGCAGGTCCAGCCCGTGCTGGATTGGATGCTCAGCGACATGCAGCGGCCGCAGGCGAGGCTCGATGCTCAGCGCGCGGGCCGCACCCTCAACGGCCTCTACACCGTGCGGCGCCAAGACGGCGTCGGCTACCTAGAGATCTTTGTTTCTCGCGCAACCGGGCAGGACCCGCAGAACAACATCCGCGGGTGTGCCACGAAGGCGATCGAGCCACAGTGCACCGTCACCACCCTGCCCAGCGGCGCCAAGCTGAACGCCACCCAGACGCGCCGGCACACGATTCCGTGGTCCGGCGGTTCGGAGACCATCGGCACGGTCAACGGCGTGGAACTCATCCAACCCGACGGGCTGGACATTGAGATCGACGCCTACGCTGGGGTCCTTGGTGCCCATTCCCCTGGGGTGATGCTGCCAGATCCGCCCCTGACCCTGCAGGAGCTGACCGATCTCGTCCAACTGCCGCTGTGGCAGCGTCACAGCGGCAGCTAGTGCCGCATCAGGCAACGTTCGCCCTGTTCACGACCTCGCGTAGGCGCTCGTCCTGGGCGTGCTTGTTCCGCCAGATGATGTAGCGGCGGATCATGCTGCCCTGTTCCTTGTGGCTGGCGTGGTCGGTGCCGTCCAGGGTGAAGTAGCGCAGGGCCGTGAACTGGGCCTCGATCCGGTTCAGCCAGGAGGAGCTGGTCGGGGTGTAGGCGATCTCGACGTTGTTCGCCTCGGCCCAGTCGGCCACCCGGCGGCACCGCTTGGTGGTCAGGTGGGGTGAGTAGTTGTCGCAGACGATCGCGATGCGCACGTCGGCCGGGTGGAGTCTGCGCAGGTAGCGGCAGAACTCCAGGAACGTGGAGCGGTTCTTGGTCTTCTTGATGTGGCCGTAGAGCTGGTCCTTGCCCAGGTCGTAGGCCGCGAAGAGGTGGCGGACCCCGTGCGGGCGGGTGTAGGTGGCCCGCCGGCGCGGCCGTGGCTCGCGGTCGGGGTCCTTGTGCTTGCCGCCGCGCTCGGCCCACTGGCGTCCGGGGTGGGGTTGCAGGTTGAGCGGCCCGAACTCGTCCATGCAGAAGATGACTTCGGGTTCGCCTTCCTCGGGGACGACCTCGCCGTCGGCGATCGCGTAGAGGTGCTCGACCCGGGCCTTCTTCGCCGCGTAGTCGGGGTCGTTCGAGGACTTCCAGGTCTTCACGCGTTGAAACGAGACGCCCTCCTCGCGGAGCAGGACCCGAAGGCCCTCGTGGCTGATGTCGTCGACCACCCCCTCGGCGACCAGGAAGTCGGCCAGCTTGACCAGGCTCCAGGTCGAGAACGGCAGGCCGTGCTCGATCGGCTTGGACTTGGCGATCTTCTTGATCTCGCGTCGCTCGGGCAACGTGAACGTCCGGGGCCACCCGCCCTTGTACTTGGGGTAGAGGGAGTCGAAGCCGTCGGCGTTGAAGTTGTGAATCACGTCGCGGACCCGGTCCGCGCTGGTGAACGTCACCGCCGCGATCTTGTCAACCGGCATGCCCTGCGCGGACAGCAACACCATCTGGGCCCGCCGCCAGGTCACCACCGACCCGGTGCCCCGGCGAATGATCCGCAGCAGCCGCCTGCCCTCGTCGTCGTCAATCTCCCGCACCCGCACCCGTTCCGCCACGTGATCATTGTGGCCGCCCGGCACCACCTGAGACGACAACCGGGCGGCACGTCACGACGGGGCGAACATTGCCTGATGCGGCACTAGTTCGAGGAGGCATGGAAGGCCGCGCAGGGCCGTCCGTGAGCTCGGGAGGGAGGCTCCCGCGCGCCTGGACGTCCTGCGATCATCTTGCGGTGACCGAACCGAAGAAGCCCCCACTGTCCCGGATCGAACACGACCTCATGATCTGCGGGATCGAGGCGTGGGGAATCCTGGCCTACGCCACCGGCGACAGGGATGAGGACGGCAATCCGGTCGATCTCCCCGCAACCGTCCTGAGCTTGGTGGATCGAGGGTGGGTGACGATCCATCGGATCGAACCCTGGACCGCCCCTCACGGAAAGAAGGGCGCAACGTACAGCGAGCCGCTTCCTCGCGAGGAGATTCCGGCCGTCCTGGCCGACCCGGCCACCTGGGATGACCCACAGGATGCGAGCTGGATGGGCGCGATCACCCTGTCAGCGACCGAGGCAGGCCGCGACATCCTCCGGGGCTGAACACCTGCCCGTTGCGTGCCCGTAGGAAGGGTCAGCAGCGGTCAGCAGGGGGCAACGGGTGTGGGAGGGCGGTCACCGGCAGAAGCGTCCAACGCCAAGTCAGTGACGAAGCACCGGGAACCGTGGATTCCCAAGCTCAGGTCTCAGAGCTGGCCGGCCCCTCGAACTCGACTCTCAGAAGCCGTTGTCGTACCGAAGGTGATCGCTGAGTTTCTGCTGGTCAGGAGTG
>NZ_JBHSQJ010000112.1:0-18142 GCF_042658505.1 Streptacidiphilus monticola
GAACCGACGCTCACCATGATCGGTACGACAACGGCTTCTGAAGGGCGAATACAAGGCTCTCAACTGAGCGCCTTCCGCACCGTCCTGACAGCGTGGAGCTTTCGTCGGCCACGGCGGGACGTCGTCTGTGTGGTGGATCCGTCCTCGTCGTCGCCAACCTCCGCCTTCACGTCCAGGTAGTACTGGAAGACCGGCACCGACGCGGATTCCTTGCCCTGCAGGAGCTGACGCCGCGCTGTCCCGCCCAGCGGCAGGCCTGATACACGGCCGCCCCCGCCTGGAGCCGGTGCGCCTCGGCGCTGGCCGCCCGGCGTGACCGCGCCGACGCCGGGCGGCCGGCAACGCCCTTGATCCAGCAGCAGTCGGCGTACTTGCGCCCGGCAGGAGAGCCGAGTGCCTCAGCTCGCGGCCCGCGCAGGCCCGCGAGCTGGACAGCGGACAGGCCGCCCAGACGGGTCGTCTCGATGCGCCGGGGGCTTCGGCGTCCGCCAAGCACCCGCACGACAGAGAGCACCACCCTTGTGAACACCGCCCTGGGCCCGCGAGTCCAGGCCATGCCCCGCCGCTGTATCGCCCTGTGGGCCGCCGCTAACGTGGCTCAGCTGCTGGTACCGCTGTCCCCGTCCTGACCCCCATCGGGTTCATCCTGGGCTTGATCCGCTTTGACGGACACACCTGATCAGGGGCTTCGGCCCCGGAGGGATGATGTCCATCATGAGCGTGGGAAAGAAGAAGCCCAGGCCCAGGCGCTCGTTCACGCCGGAGTTCAAGGCCGAGATCGTCGACCTGTGCCGACGCGGTGACCGGTCGGTGGGTGCGCTCTCGCAGCGGTGCGGTCTGCTCGTGGGCGCTGCGGTGCCAGTTCCTGCCCCGAGGCCCCCGGCCGCACGCGCGGACCGGGGGCGCTCGCATGCCGAGCAGCCGGACGTCAGCGGTAGACCTTGAAGGCGAACTGCTGGTAGGCACCCTGCCGCAGGCCCGCATCAACGCCTCGGCCCTGCGAGTTCAGAAGGCCGTATGCCGCCGGCACAACGGGCATGACGTGCCAGGTCCCGGTCTTGGCAGCGGTCGTGAACGTGATCCGGAAGTCGAGCCGGGCCCACTTGCCGGGTGGCACGAGCGCCAGCCAAGAGCCATCCGCTGAGTTCAGCTCGTAGAACCCGAAGTACTGGTACTGGGCGTGCTGCCAACGGTGAGTCGCCGGGTTCAGCCAGTCGACGGATACGCCCCGCTGGGTGTTCGTCGAGGTCCAGATGGTGAGCTCAGCGGCCAGGTTGACCAGTGTGTACTTCGATGTCTGGCGGTACCAGGTGTGTGCGTAGTAGGCCCGTCCCTCCTTCATGGAGTGCGGCAGGCCGATCGTGTTGGCGTAAGACCACCCGGCCATCGGCGTAGGGGTGGCTGCGTGGGCGCTGGCGGGTGCGGCGGCCATGACCGACAGCGCCGCCACGGCGACGGCGAGCGCGTGCCTGAGACCTCTCTTCACGGTTTCCCCTCCCTGTGCGGTCAGTGTGACCGCAGCGCGGTGATCGTACTCATACGCGCGACAGGCCTACCGCGCGGGTGAACTGGGCATGGAGAATCCGTTTTGCGCGGCCCCGACTGGCCCGAGCTTGATCTGTCCGAGCATCCTGTGTTGCTCCCTGCCGCCGGGCGGAACCTGTGCCTGCGCTGCGACGCCTTGGGCCTCGAACCCGGCAGGCTGAACCCCGGGCCCGGCCGTGAACCCCTCTGCCCCCACTGCGGCGGCGACGGCGGCGCCCCCGCACGGCCTCCAGTGGCAGGCCCGGATCATGTGCGACCCGCCGCCATGCCCGCGACTACAAGCGCCTCGGCCAGCACTCCGAAGCGCTGATCACCTGGGCCGCGATCACCTTCTGACCCGACGTCTGGCCGTCTCCACTACGGAAGCTTTCGACGGTCGCTTCACGCACCGACGCGGCCCGCAATACTTGGCCGACAGCGAAGGCTTACGCGCGGCGCGACTCAGAGCCATGCGGGAACGGGGGGTCCATGAAGCGTATAAGTGGGATCACGGTGGCAGTGGCCGTACTGGCTCTGGCGGCCTGCGGCTCCTCGGGCCACGCGGCGAGCAGCGCCTCGTCCACGCCGTCGATCAGCCCCACTGATCCGTTCTACCAGGCCGGTCAGAGCTGGCTGCTGACGCAGGGGGCGACCACGAACGTCGGCTTGGGGCAGTTGCCTGCGGCGTGCCACCTCGGGGTGGACCAGCCAGACCAGGAGTTGAACGCGTCGGAGAAGCCGTATTGGCTGGCTGGTTGCCTCGCAGAGGCTCAGAAGCTTCAAGCGCTTGCCACAGCCTCTCCCTCGTGACCCACCCATGAGTACCTGAGGAAGCGAAGCGCGACAGCACTTGTCTCTCCTTCGGCGCAGTCGTCTCATCGGGCACCGGATCTCGTCCTCGCGGATGTCCCAGGCGACCGAGCAATGTCAAGGTCCGTGGATGGCAGCGTCCGGGGCTGGCGCATGGAATGGGACCGCTCGTGAGGGATCCGCGGCTCTGGGTCCTGTCCGCCGGATCATGTGACTGTCGGGAAGTGGGGTCGTTGCTCGGTCGTGGGGCGGGGAGATCTGACGAATGACGAGTGGTGCGGCTCGAGTCGCATCTGCCGAAGTCTGCTACCCGTGGCGGACGTTGGCGTGACCACCGGCAGGTGATCAACGGGATCCTGTTCCGGGTCCGGACCGGGGTGCCGTGGCGTGATCTGCCCGAGCGGTTCGGGAGCTGGAAGACCGTCTCGAGCGGCATCGGCGCTGGTCCGCGGACGGGATCTGGGACAGGGTCCTCCAGGCGGTCCTGACCGACGCCGATGCCCACGGTCGGGTGGACTGGAGCATGGTCAGTGTCGACTCGACTTCGGCGAGCCCACCAGCACGCGGCCGGGGCCCCGGGGAGAACCCCCGCGAGTCCCGAAAAGTTCAACGCCCCGACAGCACCGCCCCGACGAAGGACTCGGACGCTCCCGGGGCGGCCTGACCTGCAAACTCCATCTCGCCGGCGAGGGCGAGCACCGACCACTGGCCCTGCTGATCACGCCGGGGCCAGTGGGGCGACAGCCCGCAGCCGATCCCGGTGCTCGAACGGATCCGGGTCAAGCATCAGGGCGGCGGGCACCCACGCACCCCCCGGCCACCTCGGCGGCGACAAGGCCTACAGCTCCCGCCGAAACCGCCGCTACCTGCGCGGGCGCCAGATCAAGCACACCATTCCCGAACCGAAGGACCAACGGGCCAACCACCGACGCCGAGGCCGCCGAGGCGGCAGACCAGCCGGCTTCGACAAGGAGCTGCACAAGCGCCGCTACGAGGTCGAACGCACGATCAACCAGCTCAAGCACTCCAGGGCCGTGGCCACCCGATACGACAAGCGCGGCTACGTCTTCACCGGCACCGTCACGGTGGCCTCGATCCGCCTGTGGCTCAGACCGTAAGCTCCCCCGCATGACAGCTCTCGACGACCTTGCCCGGCTCGTTCCCCCACCCGCGGCGCCGATGTGGTCGAGGGGGGACTGGAACGAGGTAGAGGTTGCCCTCGGGCTCGAACTGCCCTCGGATTTCATCCAGTTGATCGAGACATATGGGGCGTGGCACTTCGCGGAGTTCCTGACACCGTTGACCCCGTTCGGTGGCCTCGATCTCCTGGTCGGCCCCGCGAAGCGGCTGGCGGACCAGGAGCGCGGCTTCCGGGACAGCCACCCGGAGAAGTGCCCGTACCCGTTCTATCCGGAGCCGGGCGGGCTACTGCCGTGGGCAGGGACCGACAATGGCGATCGCGTGTGCTGGCTGACCGAGGGCAAGCCGGATGACTGGACCGTCGTGTGCTGGAACCCGCGTGGCTGGCACTACGACGCGCATCCCGTGGGCGCCGTCGAGTTCCTGGTGGGCTGGCTCTCCGGCCGCGTCAGCACCACCGTTTTCCCCGCAGCCGCCCATTGACCACGCTGGCCGGGGCTGGCCTCTCCTGCCCCAGGGCCATCCCCTGCACGTCGGCCCTCTGCCTCGGCGGCCGGACCAAACGACCCGGACAGCCGAAGATATCCGCCGGACAGACCCGAGTGCCCGTGTCCGCTCATGACTGGAGCGCATGGCACGGGAAGTGCGACGACGGTTGCAGACGGTTCAGAGAGATCTGCGCGGCCCTGACTTGCCGATGACCTTCTTGCGGGCGCTGGAGGGGCCAGGACCACGACGCACTCGCCGTCGGCGACGTCGGTGTCGTCGGGGGGTGTACAGTCGTCCGACTCCTGGCGGGCCTGGTGAAGACGCCGGCGGGGGTGCGGTAGGTGCCGACCATCGGGAATGCCGCGGATTCGGTCCACTCCACGTCCTCGGCCACCACCTGCCGCCGCAGGTCGATGTTCCCGCTGGCCGAGGCGAGTTACTGCAGTCGCACCGTCTGCGCGGGGGTGCGGCCAGGGTCCGCGGAGGTCATCAGAACATGCCGTTGTCGTTCGCGGAGTGGGTCGGGACGTCCTGGATGACGTCCCAGTGCTCGACGACCTTGCCGTTCTCGAGGCGGAAGAAGTCCGCCAGCGCGCGGCCGGGGTTGTCCGGGTTGCCGGGCTCCAGGTCCAGGTGGGCGTGGGTGGCGACCAGGTCGCCCTCGGCGATGACACGCTTGATGTGCAGCTTCACGTTCGGGTACTCGCCGCGCAGCCAGCGCACGAAGCCAATGAAGGCCTCAGGGCCATCCTCGGCGCCGGGGTTGTGCTGGATGTAGACCGGGCCGAGGTGGTCGGCGATCGCCTTCTCCGGGTCGCCGTCGAACGCGGTCTGGTAGTAGTCGACGACGATCTGCTTGTTGCGCTCGATGTCGGACATGAGTTCACCTCTCGGGGAGTCGGGATCCCGGGTGACACTCGTGCAAGAAAAAGCGGCCGGGAAACCCGTGAACGGGATGGGTTGGCCCACGCGTCTCACTGGCGACCTGGGCAGGCCACCGACGCTGCTCCTACTTTCTCTTGCCACCCCGCCGCGCTGAGCCGGGGCGTACGCCGGGATCTGCCGCCATCTGGGCGGTGATCTCCCTTCGCGCCTTCGACTCTAACCTACGCGCAGGCGGGCGGCTCGCAGCCCAGGTCCAGAGTGGCCTTGGGTCGCGCGACCGCTCGGGTCACCGAACAGGCGAGGGCGCGCCCAGGGCTGTTGCGCAGGGTACATCTCCGGCACAGCACCCTTGAGCTGCACCAACATTGGGCCACAACGTCTCCGGCCCCCAGAGAAGCGGCGATGACGCGTTCGAGCTGTCGCCGCAGGAGCACTCCATGCCCGGGGCGCTGGGCCGATGTCTCGGACAACTTGGGTACCCATCATGGGCCGGCCCCCGGAAGGGAGAGATTTCGCGCCGCCCTCCTCCAGCTCGGTGATCAGCTCCTTCGGCACATTCGTTGTCCCGATCTTGGCGCCTGCCGGATCACGTCGCCGATGTGTGACGTCGCGACAGCACCTGCGGCGGACGCGACCAACCGAACCGGTGGCGAAACCCGGAAGGCGAACGGATCTGAGAGAGCAGCCGGAAGGGCCTGCCCGTCCCGCGACATTTCAGCAGGTGTTCGTCGATCTCTCTTCAGGGAGTGCGATGATTCTGTGAAGTCACTGTCCTGGAACAACAGTTGGGGGCGCACCGGATGACGGGTCAGCCGGCGGACGTCACGGACCGAACCAGCGCAGGCGTACACACTCTCGTTGAGGAGCAGGCAGAGCGAACTCCGGACGCGGACGCGGTGGTGTGGGGCGGACAGGTGCTCAGCTACCGGGATTTGAACGCTCGGGCGGAGGAGGTCTCAGGACTGCTCACCGCGGCCGGGCTCCCGCCCCATCGCGGTGTGCCTGAGCCGAGGGCCGGACGTCGTGGCCGGCCTGCTCGGGGTGCTCAAGGCCGAGGGCACGTACGTGGTGCTGGAGCCCGACTCCCCCACCGACACGCTGCGCCGTCTCCTCGACGACGCGCGCCCCGGCGCCGTGGTGACCACCGAGCGGCACCTCGTCACCTTGGAGGAGGCCGGCTGCACGGCGAGGACGGTGTGCCTGGACGCCGCCGAGGGGCCGCCCACCGCTCCCGTCACCGCGCCACGTCAGCGGGACCGCACCCCCGTAGCCTGGCGAGCTGTTCGGCGTCGATCGGGGCGGGGCGAGGATGCCGTTGTGGATCACGCGCATGAGGTGCCCGTCGAACCGGAGGGTGGATCCAGGCCCGGGTGTGGGTCTTGCCAGCAGCCCCTGGCCCCGGTCACGCTCGGACCCACGGACATCTCCACTCCTCGGGGGACCTGTGGACGACCTGACTCGCCGTAACCGACGCGGCGGCCTCGGCTGCTTCCTGGTCGCCGTGGTCGTCATCGCTGCTGTGATCGCACTGGGGGTGTGGGCATGGCAGCAGCCCGGCGGGAACACGCCCAGCTACTGGCACTGAACAAGTCGGCCTGGAGCCGGAGGCCGGCCTGTCCCTGCCACGGCCCCAGCTCTTCCAGCGAGCCCGCCACCAGCTTGCTCAGCCCACCCGAAAGGCCGAACCGGACACCGCCGGATGGTGTGGAACCCGCTTGCCCCCGCCTTGATGCTGGTCGACGATAGGCGCCTATGAGTGCTGTCCAGATCGCGGGCTGTTCTGGCGCCGGGAAGTCCACGGTGGCAGCCATGTTGGCCCGCCGAGGCCTGGTATCCATCGACGCCGACGCCGAGCCGTTGCTCGCCCGTTTCGTTGATCCTGGCGGCGCAGTGGTGACGAAACAGCCGACGGCACCAGACCTGGCCTGGCTTGCCCAGCACAGCTGGGCATGGGATCCGACCCGCTTGGACGAACTGATCCGGGACGCCGCGCCGGCGACTCTGTATGTCTGTGGCGGTGCGGACAACCAGCACGAAGTCGCCGACCGCTTCACCCAGGTGTTCCTGCTGGAGATCGACGAGCCCACGATGCTGGCACGACTGGATGCGCGCCAGGAGCACCACGACTGGGGCCGCATCGGGGAAACTCGCGAGTACCTGCGGCGCAAGCTGCCGGTACTGCAGGACCACCTGCGCTCATCGGGCGCGATCGTCATCGACGCCCGGCGACCCCTCGACCAGGTGGTGGACGCGATCCTCTGCCGCACGCAGCCCATACCACCGCGGTCCCGGCCAAGCTGAGGGGGCCGACCCGAGCCCCAACCCGGCTTGTTCACCCAGCCCTGGCCGTACAGGCCCGCAACCGGCCCACCTCACCCAGGCCCAACCCCGAAGCGGACAATCGCTTGCGAACCGCCCGCTCATGGCGTTGTGAGTCCAGGTGGGGGCACACGGGGACACGGGATCCTTCACGAGCCCGCGGCCCGCGCTCCCCGGGATTGCTCGGTTCAGGGCGCGATTCCGGAACGGGCACGGCTGTTTGGTGAGCAGCCCACCGTACTGGCGGTCCACCCCACGCCACGCCCCCAGGGCGGCAGGGCCCGGCCATGACTCAGAACCTGGCGGCAGCTCACGTCACAAGCTGGGTGGTTGCTGTGCGCATCCCCCGTGCACGTATCATCTGCTTCCGCTTCACATCCGCACCGGTGCGAGCCGTGCTCCGCCGCCACAGAGAGGCCGACCCACGTGGCCCCCATCGACAGGCGCACCGCTCTCGGCGCCCTTGGCGCCGGAGCCGCCCTGGTGACAGCCGGGTGCGCGGCCACGCCCAAGGACGCCAAGGCCCGCCCCGAGCCGACCACGTATGTCGGACATACCGGTGCGAACCCGGTCAGCCGGGAGAACGCACGGACCGGCTCGGCCGCCTGGAAGATCAAGAGTCCGCTGCGCAGCTCCCGCGACGAAGGCGGACAGATCCAGGGCTACGCCTCGGCCACCTCCGTCGCCCCCGGCGACCCGATCTCCTTCCACCTCTCGGTCCGCCCCGGCGGCCCGTTCCGGATCGAGATCTACCGCCGCGGCTGGTACGGCGGCACCGGCGGCCGCCTGCTTGCCACCAGCCCCCAACTGCGCGGCTCACCCCAGCCGATACCCCAGCCCGCTGCCGGAACCCGCGAAATCGACTGCACCTGGCCCGCCTCCTGGACCCTCGACATCCCCCGGCACTGGATATCGGGCCACTACCTCGCCGTCTTCACCAGCGCCGCCGGCTACCGCGCCTACACCCAGTTCGTCGTGCGCGAGGAGACCCGCCGCTCGGACTTCCTGGTCGTCGTCCCCTTCACCACCTACCAGGCCTACAACGCCTGGCCGCTGGACGGCCACACCGGCCGCAACCTCTACACCGGCTACGACGCACACGGCAAGCTCGCCGGCCTGCCGCAGCGCTCCTACAAGGTCTCCTTCAACCGGCCGTACTGCCACAACGGCCTGGCCGAGCACGCGGACATCGACCTCAACTTCACCACCTGGGCCGAGCAGAACGGCTACGACCTCACCTACGCCTCCAGCCTCGACCTGCACCAGGGACGGATCCGCCCCGACCGCTACCGTGCCCTCGTCTTCCCCGGACACGATGAGTACTGGACCCTGCCCATGCGCCAGGTCCTGGAGCAGGCCCTGGACCGCGACGTCCACGTCGCCTTCCTCAGCTCCAACCCGGTCTACTGGCGCGCCCGTTTCGAGGCCGCGCAGGGAACCCCCGACCGGGTCATGGCCTGCTACAAGTACATTCCCGACCCTGCCGCCCGCACCGAGGGCCCCACCAACATGTGGCGCAGCCAGGGCAAGGACCACGCCCTGGCTGAGCAGGGCCTGATCGGCGTCCAGTACAACGGCGTCGTCAAGGGCGAAGTCCCTCTCGTGGTAAGGCAGTCCGACCACTGGCTGTGGCGCGGAACCGGCGTCAGGGACGGCGACAGCATCCCCGGCCTCGTCGGCGTCGAGGGCGACGGCTTCGACCCCCGTATGCCCCGCCCCAAGGCGGCCGTGCACGCCTTCCTCTCCCACTCGCCGTACACCGACCGCATGAACGGCTCCCACCAGATCCAGCAGACCAGCTGCTACGAGACCGGCAGCGGCACCGTCGTCTTCGCCGCCGGCACCTTCAACTGGACCCGCGCACTGGCCGACCCCGCCCACACCGACCCCCGCGTCCAGACCGTCACCCGCAACCTCTTCACCCGCCTCCTCCACACCACCTGACCACGACCCCCTGCCGATCCCCGGGCGATGCCCTGAGCTCACCGAACTCCCGACCGCGACGCCGGCGGACTACCGGGTGTCGACGACCGGCTGCACGTGCGTCCAGCAGGGCGGCGCGGAACTGGCGGAGGCGGAGGATCCATTCGTCGGGGAAGCGGCAACTGGCGGCCAGGGCTGGGAGGATGTCGGTCAGCTCGGCGCGTGCCTCGGGGGCGGTCGCGCTGCACGACCGCGAAGGCGATCGGGTCGACCAGCCGGATCAGCTGCACCTGGCGCGGCTGGGAGGAGAGCTCCGCGCCACAGGGCTCGTCCGCACCACCCGGGGCGGGCGCCAACAGACCTAGCAGATAGGGCAGTTCGGTCATGGCCTGGCAGCCGGCGCCTCGACCGCCGCCATCGCGGTGTCGGCCTGGTCAAGGCCTGGCGGCCGGCACTTCGCGAGCCGCGCTCGCCCGCACCACCATCAGGCTGACGTTGTGGCTGACGATGTCGCGGAGCTCGGCGGCGATCCTGGCCTGCTCCGCGTCCACGGCGGCGGCCGCGGCTCGCGGTCCGCTCGCGCTCCAGCAGCCCGCCCCGCTCCCCCGGCGTCCGGGCGTGCCACCGCCGGACGCGGAGTGGGGCCGCCCCCAGGACGGCGGTCAGCGCGGAGGCGACCGGCAGCACACCGGTCAACCGCTGCGTCGTCGTCACGGGCACCAGCCTCCCGGCAGTCGGCCGCCGGATGGTCAATCCGTCGAGGCAGCCGCGTACATCCCCGGGATGACGCCCGGCCCGCTTTACACCCACGGCCCGACGACGCACCCGTCCGGCGTCTCCTAGGTTCGAGCCATGACGACAGCACACGACGCGAACCTCCGCCCCGTGGTCCGCCTGGAGAACGTCCACAAGGAGTTCGGCGACACCAGGGCCCTGGACGGGGTGACCCTGGAGATCCGGCAGGGTGAGGCGGTGGCGGTGATGGGGCCCTCCGGTTGCGGCAAGTCCACGCTGCTCAACATGGTCGCCGGGCTCGACCGGCCCACCGCCGGGACGGTCGAGGTGCACGGGCAGAACCTCGGTGCGCTCAACGAGACCGGGCTGGCCCTGTTCCGGCGGCACCACGTCGGCATGATCTTCCAGTTCTTCAACCTGATCGACGACCTGGCCGCCCTCGACAACGCCGCCCTCGCCGCACAGCTCACCGGCACCTCCGCCCGGCAGGCGCGGCGCCGGGCGCTGGAACTGTTCGAGGAACTGGGCATCGCCGACCGACGCGACGTCTACCCGGCCGCGCTCAGCGGCGGTCAGCGCCAACGGGTTGCCGTGGCACGGGCCCTGATGAACCGTCCGGCGCTGCTGCTGGCGGACGAGCCCACCGGGGCGCTGGACAGCCGGTCCGGCGAGCAGGTGATGGACCTGCTCATCGACCTCAACCAGATCGGGCAGACCCTGCTCATCGTCACCCATGACCCCAAGCTCGCGCAGCGCTGCGCGAGTCGGCTCATCGAGCTCGCGGACGGCCGGGTGGCCCGCGAGAGCAGTCTTGAGCGTGCCGCGTGAGCGCGGTGTGGCAGGCGTCCCGCGGAGCGGTGCGGCGCCGCCGGTTGCAGACCTTCGTCATCGGCCTGGTGGTGATGTGCTCCACGGCCGCGGTGCTCTTCGCGCTGGGCGTCCTGGACGCCGCGTCCTCGCCCTTCGACCGGGCCTTCGCCCGCCAGCAGGGCGCCCAGGTGGTCGCGACGTTCGATCGGAGCAAGGTGGCGGACGCCCGACTCGCCGCCACCGCCGAGCGGCCGGGAGTGGAGGCGGCCGCCGGTCCCTTCCCCGAGGCCGTGCTCCGCTTCTCGAAGGAGTTCCTGTGGATGCCGCCCGGCACCCTGACCGTGGTCGGCCGGGCCGATCCCGGAGGGGCGGTGGACCACCTCAGGCTGGGCAGGGGCCGCTGGGCCACCGCGCCAGGAGAGATCGTCGTCAACATGCCGAACGGACGCGGCCCCACCGCCCTGCTCGGCACCGTGCTGCACGCCGACGGCGCACCGCCGCTGAAGGTCGTCGGGTTCGCGACCAGCATCAGCCAGTCCGCCGGCGGGTGGGTCACCCCGGCCCAGGCGCAGACCTTGCACCCCGCCGAGAGCCAGATGCTCTACCGGTTCCGCGCCGGGGACACGGACGCCCAGCTGCGGACGGGTCTGGCCCGCACCACCGCAGGGCTGCCCGCCGGAGCGCTGCAGGGATCCGAGTCCTGGCTGACGGTCCGTCAGACCTACACCGCCCACGCCGACTCCTACCTGCCGCTGATCACCCTCTTCGGCCTGCTCAGCCTGATCGTCTCAGTACTGATCACGGCCAATGTGGTCAGTGGGGCCGTGGTCTCCGGCTTCCGTCACATCGGCGTGCTCAAGGCCATCGGCTTCACACCCAACCAGGTGGTGGCGGTCTACCTGGCCATGGTGTCCACGCCGGCGCTGGCCGGAGCGGTGCTGGGCACCGCGCTGGGGACCGCGCTGACCGGCCCGGCGCTCGGCGTCGTCTTCTCAGGCATCGAGACCAACGGCGTCGAGCCGCACGTGGGCCTCTGGGTGCCGGTGGTCAGCCTGCTCGGCATGCCGCTGCTGGTCGCCCTGGCCGCCCTGGTCCCCGCGTTGCGTGCGCACCGGCTGTCCGCGGCCCGCGCGATCAGCGCGGGCAGCGCGCCACGCGGCGGACACGGGCTGCGGATCCAACGCCGACTGGCCGGGACCAGGTTGCCGCGCCCGCTCAGTCTCGGCCTCGGCCAGCCCTTCGCCCGACCCGGCCGGGCGGCGATGACCCTCGCCGCTCTGATCCTGGGGGTGGCCACGGTGACCGTGAGCACGGGTCTGAGCAGCACGATGCTGGCGTACGCGGCCCCGGCCCACGCTGGTCCCACGATCGACGTCCAGGTGGGGTCGCCCGAGGTTCACCAGACTCCCCCGAAGCTGGGGGACGCTCAGGACGTGGCGTTGATGCGCTCACTGCCCGGCGTCGAGGGCGTCGCCGCCAGCGCGGCGGTGCGTGTGAACATCGTCGGCTTCCCGCAGACGAGCACGGCCTTCTTCTTCCGCGGCGATCCGCCCAATTCGGCGCGGCAGTTGGCGGCCGGCCACTGGATGACCGGCCCCGACGAGGTGGTCACCGGTCCGCTGTTCCTGCGCCAGCACGGCCTGAGGGTCGGCGACCGGATGACCCTGCTGACGAGTGAGGGGACGGCTCAGGTCACCATCGTCGGCGAGACGGTGGACGGGGACGTGCGCGGCCTGAACGTCTCCTGGTCCGCGCTCGCCCGGCTCGCGCCGGACGCCCGGGCCAACGAGTACTCGGTCTTCCTCGCTCCCGGCACGGACTCGGCGGCCTGGGTCGCCAAGCTGAGGGCCGGGGACCCGGGCCTGTACGCCCAGGTCAGCGGCGCGAGCAGCGCGGCGGCGAACGCCGTGATCGGCTTCTCCAGTGTCTTCACAGTCCTGCTGAGCGTGGTGGCGGCGCTGGGGGTGTTCAACACGGTACTGCTGAACGTGCGGGAGCGACGGCGGGACCTCGGCATGCTCAAGTCCATCGGGATGACCCCGCGTCAGGTCGTGACGATGTGCGTGACGTCGGTGGCGGCGCTGGGCGCGGTCAGCGGGCTGGTGGGCATTCCGCTGGGAATGCTGGCCCATCGACTCATCGTCGACCACGTGCTGGTGGTGACCTTCACCGAGTCGATGAAGGACGTCTGGCACCTGCCCCAACTGACCGCCCTCGCGCTGGCAGGCGTCGTCATCGCGGTCCTCGGCGCCCTCCTCCCGTCCCGCTCCGCCGCCCGCCTCCCCATCGCCACCGTTCTGCACAACGAATAGCCCTCAGGGGGGCACGGAACTGCGCGAGCAGCACGCCCCCCAGGGCGGTTCGACCCCTAGAACGGGACGGACCTCCCCGGGGGTGGGGTTGCTCGCGCAGTCCCCTGCGCGCTCCCGGCCCACCATGGCGTCACCCTGGTGCGGCCCGCCGGGGCAGGCGGCGTTGCCAGCGATGTGGACGCGGCGGTCGCCGTAGGTCGCCCCAGTCCGGTGCCCCAGCGGATTCCATCGCGGACCTGACTGGCCACCCGGTTCAAGGGCCCTGACACGTGGCCGGCGACGGCCCGCCGCGGGCTACGCGGCCGCGCCGGAGGCGAGGTTCGGCTTGGGCCCGCAGAGCCCGCTCGACGGAGTCGAAGCCCGGCTGGCCCACGCCTGAGGCAGCGCAGCCGCCCCGAGGCTGCTTTGGCGCCCGGCGGTGGACGGGGCTCATGGAACGATGCGCGGCAGACCCATCGCCTGATACGCCGTCTGAGCGCGCGTCAACTCCTGTTCTCCCTCCTGGTCGTGGCCCAGGTCCAGGAGTGCGCGGCCCAGCAGCTCCCGGCTGCGCGCGGTTTCCACCGGGTCGCCCGCGGTCTCGGCCAGTTCCAGCGCCTCCCGATGGAGGGGCAGCGCGCGCCCCGGCTCGGCGAGAGCCTGGAGCGTCTCGCCGAGGTTGTTCAGCGCCTCTGCGCGGTTGAGCCCCTCGTCGCTCGCCTGGAACAGCGCCAGGGCCTGCTCGTGGTGGCCGCGGGCCGACTTCAGGTCCCCCTGCAACCGCAGCACCGTGCCGTACACCGTCGACAGCAACGGCCGGCACATCAGCCCCGGTGCCCGGACCGCGGCCGTCACCCCGATGAGCTGCGGTGTGATCAACATCGGCCAGCCGGGCAACATCTACTACGGCGGCGACTACGCCGGGCAGGTCGAGCAGCAGTACAACACCTGCACCGGGATCGCGTCCGCGCACTGGCAGTGGTACGGCGGCTTCCAGTCCAGCCACCCGGGCGCCTGGGTCGACGTCAACATCATCTCGTACTACGGCGGCCAGATCGGCTACGGCGGCGCCTCCACCTACACCAAGGACGTCTACACCGGGGGCGTGGACATCCACTCCGCCAACCCGGACGCCTGGCACGCCCAGGCGATCGTGAACAGCTGCGGGTCCTGGGCCAAGGGCACGGAGCACTGGTACGGCGGTGCCGACTGGGACGGCCCGCACACCGGCGGCTGCTGACGCCCCGTCGGAAACGCCCAGGGGCCGGATCGCGTGGGGGACGCGTTCCGGCCCTGCCGCCTTGCGGCCTGCCCGCTCAGGTGGTGGCGCTCAGCGCGTCCGCCGCCGCGCAGGGTTCGCCCTCCCCGCGGTCCCTTGGACGCCCGGTACGACGAACTCACGACCTTGCTCGCGCTGCACCGGGGAGTTCAATTCCGCCCCGACGCTTCGCTGAACTCCAGGAACCGCTCGGTGGCCGCGTCCTCGGTCGCGGTGGTGCAGACCGGCCGGACCGGGACGCACCGCCTGCGTCATCGGCGTCCCGGCTTGTTTGCGCAGACGGGCCCGGTGGAGGCGCGGACGATCAGCTCGGTGGCCAACTGCATGCGGGCGGGCGGTCTGGTGCCGCCGTCCTCGGTCCGGGCAAGGTCGATCAGGAGCCTGACCGCCGTGGCGCCCAGTTCGGTGCTGGGCTGCCTGATGGTCGTGAGCCCGGGGCTGACGCACTCCGCCTCGGGCAGGTCGTCGAACCCGATGACGCTGACGTCCTCGGGAATGCGCAGGCTTCGAGCATGCAGTGCGTCGTAGACACCGAGCGCCATCTCGTCCGAGCAGGCGAAGACTCCCGTGATCCCCGGGTCCCTGTCGAGCAGGGTGTGGGCGGCGGTCGCCGCCTTGACCCGGTTCCATCCGCCGTAGGCCACCGACACCGTGGCGCCGCCGGCGGTTGCCGTGTCGGCTGCCGCGCGGAAACCGTCGACGCGCGCCCTGCTGAACAGGTGGCGGGACGGGCCGGCGACGACGCCCATCCGCTCGTGGCCAAGGGACAGAAGGTGCTCAGCGGCCACACGACCTCCGTCCCAGTTGGCCACGCCGGTGCTCGCCGTGCCTGGCGGCGGTGTGGTCATGGGGTCGATCAGCACCACGGGGACACCCGCCGCGGAGAGCGCGTTGAACTGCGGGGAGGTCGGATCGACCAGTGCCCCGATAGTGCCGAGGCTGCGTCTTCGCAGGACTCGCGACACCCAGTCGCTGTCCGGATCGGCGAGCGTCAGGACGACATCCAGTCCCGCTGCCGCCGCCTCGCGCCCGACTCCGGCGATCACCAGGTTCGCCCAGGAGCCCTCGAAATGGGTGACCACAAGATCGAGCGCGTTGGACAAGCCGCTCTCGTCGGGCACACTTTCGATCTTGGCCCCGCCCCGGCGGGTGTAACCGACGGCCCGCACGGCGTCCATGACCTTCGCGCGCGTCTCGGCCGAGACGTCGGTCCCACCCCGCAGCACCTTGGACACGGTGGGCACGCTCGTACCAGCAGTCTTGGCGACCAGTGACAGTGTCGGGCGTGATCCGACGGGTCGGGGGGACATGAGGAAAGGCTATCCAGCGAGAAGGCCGGCCACGCCCGCGGGTGGCTACCGCAGGCGCGCGAGCCGGTTGCGGACGAAGGGGTTCCAAGGGGTATGGCGGGGCGACGTGGGCAGGGAGTCGTCGGCCGTCCCATGCCGAGGCGTTCAGCTCACCGGCGAGGCGGGCGAACCGGTGACATCGCCAAGGGCCGCCCTGCGGTTCTCGTCCTTCGTCGACCGGGCGCTCGCCGTCGTTGCGCCCCACGCGGCATCGTCGGGCACTCCTGACGGCGCGGTCCCTCTGACGGCGCGGTCTCGCGGCATCCCGCGTGCGGCACCCGCACGGACGCAGGTGTCGCACGCGGCCGAGCGCCGAGCGTCAGGCGGAGGGCGCCGAGGTCGGGCGGTACTCGAACCAGTCGAAGGCGACGGTGCCCGCAGTGGCGTACATGCCGATGACGCGGCCCGTGAAGCCGCAGGCGACCTCGGTGGACAGATAGCGCCCGTCCAGTTCGGCCAGCGGCTGGGCGTCCGGGGCGTCGGGGGTGCCGAGCCAGAAGGCGACGGTGTCCGGGCCGGTGGTCCCGCCATCGGTGAGCTCGGGCGATGCGGGCACAAGGTCGGACGTCCGGATCGCGACCGTCAGGGTCAGGGGACCGGGCGGGACCGGTCGGCCGGCCACGGTCTGGCGCAGCGGACCGATGCGGGCGACGACGGCGGCCTCTCCGTTCCCGACCTCAACTTCGTAGTGGTGGGCCTCGTCCAGTCGCACGCTGAGGCCGCCGCGTCCCGTCCCCGGATCGATCGCAGCGGTGACGTGGCAGTCGTGGTGCTGCTGGCGGCGGCCGACGAAGGTGTAGCCGGGGCGGTCGAGCGTGGGGCCGGTCGCGGTGAGGGTCAGCCAGCCAGGACGCTGGCTGAGTGACCAGGAGCCCTCCGGGCGGGCGAACGGCGAGATCCACTGCGGGGCGAGCGCTGACTCGTCGAAGTCGTCGCGGGCGGGCGGGGCCGGAACCGGGTGCCAGGCTCCTCCCGGGGCCGCGTGGCTCTCGGGAACGGGCGCGATGACAGGCCAGCCGTCCTCGTCCCACTCCACGGGGGTCAGGAACGTCTCGCGTCCCAGGACGTGCACGTCGGGCGTGAAGCCGCCGGGCCGGACGCCGAGCAGCACCATCCACCAACTGCCGTCGGCGGCCTGCACCAGGTCGGCGTGGCCGGTGTTCTGGATGGAGCGGGCGGTACCGCTGTGGGACAGCAGGGGGTTGGCGGGTGCGCCCTCCCAGGGGCCGCGCGGCGAGCGGGCGCGAGCGATGGACACGCTGTGGCCGCGTTCGGTGCCGCCTTCCGCGATCAGCAGGTACCACCAGTCGCCGATGCGGTAGAGGTGCGGCGCCTCGGGGAACTTCAGGCCGCTGCCCGACCACGTGGCGAAAGGCCCCTCCAGCACCTCTCCCTTGACCGGGTCGATCCTGGCCATGTTGATGCCGCCTGCGGGGCCGGAGAAGGCGCACCAGCAGGTGCCGTCCTCCTCCCACGCCAGATCGGGGTCGATGCCGTGCAGCGCGATCCACACCGGGTCGCTCCACGGTCCCTCGGCCCGCTCGGCCGAGACGATGAAGTTGCCGCCACCGTTGATGTTGGTGTTGATGACCCAGAAACGGCCGTCGTGATGGCGGATCGTGGGGGCGTAGAGGCCACCGGACGCTTTGGAACCGGGCAGGGGCAGCGGCAGCTGCTCCGGCCGGTCGAGCACGTTGCCGATCTGCTCCCAGTGCACGAGGTCCTTGCTGTGGAAGAGCGGCAGCCCGGGAAAGTACTCGAAGCTGGAGCACACCAGGTAGTAGTCGTCACCGACCCGGCAGACGCTCGGGTCGGGGTGGAACCCGCTGATCACAGGGTTGTCGTAGGTACGCACAGAAGTATGTTCCCTTCGAGCCGCCGGGCGCCGTGGCGCCGGTCCGGGCTCGGCATCGGTTCGGAATGGCTGCACAGCCTCACCGGCCTGGGGTGGCTCTGGTAGGACGCGCGGACCTGTCGTGTGAGCGCTTCGCCCGGGCGGCGTGCGCGGACGTGGCCGCGCCCCGACTCCAGGCGTGGGTTGCGACTGGCGTCGGGGGCCGTGTCGGTGCCCAGGGGTTCTCAGCCCTTCGCGGCAGCGGCGTTGGAGGCCTTGGCGATGTCGGCGGCGGTGCCCTTGCCGGCCAGCAGGTTCACCACAGCGGTGTTCATCGCGTTGCCCACGTTCTGGCCGTACACGGTGTCAAGGAACTGGACGGAGTAGGCGGCCTTGTTGAAGGCCTGCAGTGCCGAGACGTTGTAGGAGTCGGTGACGACCTCCTGAGCCTGCTTGTTCACCGGGATCGCGTAGAAGGCCTTGGCGTAGGCCTCCTGCTGGTCCTTGGTCACCAGGAACTCCAGGAAGCCGAGGGCCTCCTTCGGCGCGTTCTTGGACAGCGAGTATCCGCCGCCGCCGCCCATGAGGGCGGTCGGGTCGCCCTGGCCGCCGGTGACGGCAGGGAAGGGGAACCAGCCCAGGTCGGGGAGCGGCTTCTGGTCCTTGGTCAGGCTGGCGATCACACCGGGATCCCAGGTGCCCATGAGCTCCATGGCCGCCTTGTGGTTGGCGAGCATGCCCGCCGACGACCCGG
>NZ_JBHSQJ010000113.1:0-5387 GCF_042658505.1 Streptacidiphilus monticola
CCAGGGAGGTTCGACCCTTGATCGGGGACGGACCTCCCTGGGTGGTGGGCTTGCCGCGCAGTTCCCCGCGCCCCGCGGGCGGGCCCCTGCGGGCGGGTTCGTGCGGGCAGGGCCTGCGTCCTTATGGGCGGGCCCCTGCGGGCAGGGCCTGCGTCCTTGCGGGCGGGCCCCTGCGGGCAGGGCCTGCGTCCTTGCGGGCGGGCCCCCTGCGGGCAGGGCCTGCGTCCTTGCGGGCGGGGNCTGCGGGCAGGGCCTGCGTCCTTGCGGGCGGGGCCCTGCGGGCGGGCCTCTAGGCGCGGAAGTCCGCGGGGCGGTCGGGGCTGGCGGCGGCGAGCGCCTTGGTCACGCCGTCCACGCCCTCCCGGAGGCCGTACACCGGGGTGCCGGGCTGCTGCCGCCAGGACTCGGCGATCGGGCCCGAGTCGACCGTGTCGAAGCCCAGTTCGTCGATGAGGTCACGGACGATCCGCTTCGCCGCCGGGTCGTCCCCGGCCACCGGCAGGGCCAGCCGGTCCGGGGCTCCGGCCGGGCGGGCACGGTCGATGAGGTCCTGGGCGTAGGTGCCGTTGAACGCCTTGACGACCGGGCGGCCGATCTGACGCTCCGTCCACGCGCTCTCGGGCAGGCCGTCCTCGATCTCGGCGATCCGCCCGTCCCGCTGCTGCGGGTAGTAGTTGTTGGTGTCGATCACCGGCACCGAGGCCGGGACGCCGTCGAACAACCCCTTGGGCAGGTCCGGCACCCTGACCGTCGGGATGGTCACGATCACCAGGTCGGCGCCCTGCGGGGCCTCCTCCGCGGTGACCGCCCGCGCTCCCGTCTCCGCCGCGAACGCGGCCAGCGTCTCCGGGCCGCGGGAGTTGGCGATGGCCACCTCGTGGCCCAGCGCCGTGAGCCGGCGGGCCAGGTTGCCGCCGATGTTGCCTGCTCCGATGATGCCGATCTTCATGGTGAACTCGTCCTTCCGAGCGGGTCGTCGACTGGGGCCAACCAGTCCGCACGGAGGGCTATTCCGCGACCTGACGCGGCGTCACCCGATCGAGTCAGATTCCGAGCCGGATTCCGAGCCGGATGCCGAGTCAGATGCCGAGCCTGGCCTCGAGCATCTTCGTCACGGCCTGCTCCTCCCCCTCCGTCTCCACCCGGGCGTGGGCCTGGCGGCCCATCGAGAACAGCAGCAACTCCTCCGGCTCCCCGGTGACGGTCACCACGGGCGTCCCGCGCCGGGCCACCGCGGTCTGGCCGTCGGGGCGGCGCAGCACCAGCCCCGTGGGCGCGCGGCGGGCCTGGAGCCTGGCCATCGAGGCGACGCGCTTCCACAGCGCCTCGGACAGCTCCTCGTCCAGCACGCGCGGCGCCCAGTCCGGCTGGGCGCGGCGCACGTCCTCGCCGTGGACGTAGAACTCGACGACGTTGCCGGCCTCGTCGGCGCCCGGCAGCCGGAACGGCGAGTACGCGGGCGGCCCGCTGCGGAACAGCTCCAGCAGTTCGGCGTAGGGCTTGGCGCGGTAGTCGCCCTGGACCTTGGCCAGCCGCGCGGCCAGCGGCTTGAGCAGCAGCCCGCCCGCCGCGTCCGGCCGCCGTTCGCGGACGACGAGGTGCGCGGCGAGGTCGTAGGTGGTCCACCCCTCGCAGAGGGTCGGCGCGTCGGGACCGACCCCCTCCAACAGGTCCACCAGCAGCAGACGTTCCCGGCGTGCAAGGTTCGGCATACGGCCAGCGTACGCTGACCCGCCGTCAGTTCAGCGGGGCGGTCAGCTTCTTTCCGCTGCGGGCGTCGGCGGCCCCCAGCGCGCAGGTCAGGGTGCGGCGGCCGTTGGCGTAGGCGGCGGCGTCCGGGTAGAGCGCGGCCGAGGTGAGCACGCGCTTGTCCATGGTCAGCCGGTCGTAGACGGGCTGGGTGACCGGCCGGCACAGCGGCAGCGCCTGCGCGAGCATCTCGCCCTCGCCGTGGAGGCCGGGCGGCAGCGAGGTCAGCCCGGTCACCTCGGCGTCGTGCGGACCCGTGCACGGCTTCTTGACGACCTTGGTCAGCCCGGCGCTGAACTGCGGGGCGTCGAAGCAGTCGCCGGGCCCGAGATCGACGTAGTCGAAGGTGTTCGGGTGGTGCGACGGACTGGGGGAGGGGGAGGCGCTGGTCGGGCTCGGCGGCGGGGGCAGGGCACGGCTCCTCGGCTTCGCGCCGCCGGGACGGAGCAGGACGACGACGGCGGCGACCAGGAGCAGGGCGAGCAGCACCAGGGCCAGTGGCCTGCGGCGGATGGACGCGGTCATGACGATCAGCATGCCCGCGCGGACGGGAACCCGGGGCGGACTTGGCAGAATGGACCCATGTCCGCGACCCCGGCCGTCCCCGGCTCCACAGCGCTCGACCCCGCCATCGCCGCCCGCCTCAAGCGCGACGAGCACGGGCTGTTCCCCGCGATCGCCCAGCAGTACGACACCGGGGAGGTGCTGATGCTCGGCTGGATGGACGACGAGGCGCTGCACCGGACGCTGACGACGGGCCGCTGCACCTACTGGAGCCGCAGCCGCCGCGAGTACTGGGTCAAGGGAGACACCTCGGGCCACGTCCAGGTGGTCAAGGCGGTCGCCCTGGACTGCGACGCGGACACGGTCCTCGTGAAGGTCGACCAGACCGGCGCCGCCTGCCACACCGGCGCGCGCACCTGCTTCGACGCCGACCGGCTCCTCGGCTGACGCGCCCCTGGGCGGTGCAACTCCCGGTTGGCGTTAGGGTTCCCGCATGACGACGGGAAGTGTGGCTCCTGACCTCGACACGTTCCGGAAGCTCGCCGTGGACCGGCGGGTCATCCCGGTGACCCGGCGGCTGCTCGCGGACGGGGACACCCCTGTGGGGCTCTACCGCAAGCTCGCCGGGGAGCGGCCGGACACCTTCCTCCTCGAGTCCGCCGAGCAGGGGCGCAGCTGGTCCCGCTACTCCTTCGTCGGCGTCCGCTGCGCCGCCGCGCTGACGGTGGATCAGGACGGCCAGGCCGTCTGGACCGGTGAGCCGCCGGTCGGCGTGCCGGCCACCGGCGACCCGCTCGCCGTCCTGCGGGCCGCCCTCGCCGCCCTGCACACCCCCCGCGACCTGCACCAGGGCGGGGAGCTGCCGCCGTTCACCGGGGGCATGGTCGGCTACCTGGGGTACGACATCGTCCGGCGGCTGGAGAAGCTGCCCTCGCTCGCCCCCGACGACCTCCAACTCCCCGAGCTGACCATGCTGTTGGCGACGGATCTGGCGGTCCTCGACCACACCGACGGCTCCGTGCTGCTCATCGCCAACGCCGTCAACCACGACGACCGCCCCACGGGTGTCGACGCCGCCTGGGCCGACGCCGTCGCGCGTCTGGACGCGATGACCGCCGACCTGGCCCGTCCGGTGCCCGCAGGGGCGTCCGCGTTCACGCCGGTCAGCGCCGTCGACGCCGAGTCGCCCTTCGGCGGAGCGCCGTACCACGCCGCCGTCGAGACGGTGAAGGAGTACGTCCGGGCCGGCGACGCGTTCCAGGTCGTCCCCTCCCAGCGCTTCGAAGTCGCCTGCCCCGCAAGCGCCTTGGACGTCTACCGGGTGCTCCGGGCGACGAACCCCAGCCCGTACATGTACCTGTTCCGCTTCGCCCAGGGCTTCGACGTCGTCGGCTCCTCCCCCGAGGCGCTCGTCAAGGTCGAGGACGGACGGGCCATGGTGCACCCGATCGCCGGCACCCGGCGCCGGGGCGCCACGCCGGAGGAGGACGCCGACCTGGCGGCCGAACTGCTGGCCGACCCCAAGGAGCGGGCCGAGCACCTGATGCTGGTGGACCTGGGTCGCAACGACCTGGGGCGGGTCTGCGCGCCGGGCAGCGTCGAGGTCGTCGAGTTCATGCACGTGGAGCGGTACAGCCACGTCATGCACATCGTGTCCACGGTCACCGGGCGGGTGGCGGCGGACCGTTCGGCCTTCGACGTGCTCACCGCCTGCTTCCCGGCGGGCACCCTCTCCGGCGCGCCCAAGCCGAGGGCCATGGAGATCATCGAGGAGCTGGAGCCCACCCGCCGCGGCCTGTACGGCGGTTGCGTGGGCTACCTCGACTTCGCCGGGGACGCCGACACCGCCATCGCCATCCGCACCGCGCTGATCCGCGACGGCCGCGCCTACGTGCAGGCGGGGGCCGGGGTGGTCGCCGACTCCGTGCCGGAGCTGGAGGACCAGGAGTGCCGCAACAAGGCCGCGGCGGTGCTGCGCGCGGTGGCGACGGCGAGCACCCTGCGTCCGGCCGCCGGAACGGCACCAGGCACACTGGACGGGTGAGCGCAGCAGTGGAGACCCCCGCCCAGGACGGCACCGTCCAGGACACGCCCGCCCCCCGCGGCGGACGGCGCACCCTGGCGGTGATGCTGGGCGCGACGCTTCTCGGCGCGACCCTGCTGCTGGTGGCCGCCGGGCAGACCTGGCAGAGCGGCGAGGTGTCCGCCCAGGGCGCGACCCGCGCCGTCTCGGTCAGCGGTCACGACGTCTCCGGCATTCCGGGCGCACTCGCCCTGGTCGGCCTCGCGGCGACCGTCGGCGTCTTCGCCGTGCGTGGCCGGGCCCGCACGGTGATGGGTCTGCTGGTCGCCCTCGCCGGGGCCGTCTCCGCCGGCGTCGCCGTCTCGGTCCTGGCCGGGGGCTTCGGCGCCGCGCTGGACGAGAAGGCCGCCCGGACCATCGGCCTCGCCGAGGCCACCGCGCAGCACGTCACCGGCACGGCGTGGCCGCTGGTGACTCTGGCCGGCGGCCTGCTGGTGCTGGCGGCCGGGCTGCTGACCACCCGTCAGGGCGCCCGCTGGCCCGGCATGTCCGCCCGCTACGACGCGCCGGTGCGTGCCGCCGCGAAGGGCGCGCCGGCCCGCCCCGCGGAGACCCCGGCAGACCTGTGGAAGGCGCTCGACCGCGGCGAGGACCCCACCGCGGGCTGAGCCCGTAGCGGCGGATCTGACACGCCGTGGGAAAACCACCACCCCGGGCACCCGTCACCGACGGCCGTACGGGACAATGAAGCCAAGGAGCTCTCCCGGGCGGGAGAGGCAAGATCAAGGAGCAGCAATGTCGGGTAGCGCCCACGGACACACCATCGCCGCCTGGACCGGAGTCAGCATCTCGTTCCTCGGCTTCCTGATCGCCGGTGTCGCCATGGTGGTCCCGTGGCCGGGCGTCGTCATCGCGGGCCTGGTGCTCGCCGCGCTCGGCGCGGTCGTCGGCAAGCTTCTCTCCGTGGCTGGCTACGGCAAGAAGCCCGCGACCAAGACCACGGTCGCCAAGGAGGCCCGCGCCACCACAGGCGTGTGAGCCCCGCACCCCGTCCGGCGGACGGCAGCGGCGGAGCCCCGGGCCGGTCGGCCCCGGCGGCGGCGCCGCTGCC
>NZ_JBHSQJ010000114.1:0-601 GCF_042658505.1 Streptacidiphilus monticola
CAGGAGGTGAAAGTACAGCGCGGTGTGGTGCTGTGCGCCGATGAAAAAATGGAGGAGAAGGATGCATCCACCGATCAGGCCCCTGAAAAAGTCGATCCGCTGGACGCCGTCAGTGTCCCGTTGCTGACCCGCCTTTCTTCTGAACGCACACTGGCGGTTCAGGCGGCCCTGTTGCAGCAGCCCCANAGCACCTGACGGTGAAAACAGCGTTGCGTTTCAGGCCATCCAGTCAGAAAAAGAACGTCTTGAAGCCCTGCTGCCGGAAAACTGGCGAAAGGATATGACCACCTTCTTTACGCTCGATGGCGCAACCCTGATGGCACTGATGGCTTTCTGCACCGCCTGCTCCATAGATGGTGTACAGGGCAAGGATGAATCTGGTCGTAAACACCAGAGTTCGCTGGATGGGGTGGAAAACGCCATTCAGTTTGACCTTCGTGACTGGTGGAAACCGACNACTCTCTCAGGCCGGACTGGCTGGCGCAGCACAGGACGCCGCGAAGATGAAGAAAAAGGATGCCGCTGAACATGCAGAGCACTTCCTCTCAAAAATCCGTTGGGTTCCGGAATGGATGACCAGTGCTGACAATCAGAAACAGCC
>NZ_JBHSQJ010000115.1:0-850 GCF_042658505.1 Streptacidiphilus monticola
AAACGGATTCCTGTTCACATAGCTCATACAAAGCCGGGACGGCAAAGCCACTGTCACCGCGCAGGAATGGAATGGTTTCCGGAAATGTTTCATTGTAATGTCGAATAACAGGTTCCATAAATTCAACCACGCCGTTGGATGTGTAGACATTCCCGGGCCGCAGCTGTGCTTTCAAAAAGTCACCTGTGACCCCATCAAAAGCCACTAATGGATGGAAACCAACGGTACCATAGTGGGTGTTAAACGCTGCCGACTCCTGATCGCCATACGTATCCGCATGGGTGGAATCCAAATCAAAGATAATGGATTTGGAGCCTCTGCATTGATGAATCTTGTCCAGGATCTCCTGATTGGCCTGATTCATGTGATCGATGGCGTCACGATCAAACCGTGGAAAAAACCGGGAAAGACTGGGTTGAGAAGCCAATGAATCTGTTCCAACGATTTGTGTAAAGACTGGGTCATGTGTCAATTGATCAGCAGCATCATCTTCGTCATAGCCTGCAATCATCTGATACATCTTTTGGCGAAGTAACTGTTCGTTGGAATGCACGGCATAGCGCCTTTCGTCCTTTAGTACCAAGTGCTGATCCAGCGTATGGAAGAAACCAATCTTCTTTTCGAACTCCCGGAATAAAAGTTCACCCGTATCGGAGGAAAGAGAGCCTCCATCATNGTGGTTATTTTGTGGTAATTTAACTCTAGCAGAAATGGATTCTTTTTTCATTTATTTGATGAAAATGTAATTTGGCGAAACCGCTTGGGCGACAAACAATTGCACTTTTCTACTAAGTTTCAATGAATAATTCAGGATGAAATTCATTCTGCTATAAACAAAAAGAGTTGTTCG
>NZ_JBHSQJ010000116.1:0-511 GCF_042658505.1 Streptacidiphilus monticola
AGCCGGTCCGCCTCGGCCCGGGCGGCCGACAGTTCGTCAGCAGCCTGCTGCCTCAGGGCCTCCGCAGCCGCTTCGGCCTGGGCGGCCGCCTCGGCGGTCAGCCGTTGGGCCTCGGTCCGCGCCGCGGCCAGCGCCGCCCGGGCGGCCTCGTTGCGCGACTGCGCCTCGGCCAGTACCGCTTCCGCCTCG
This sequence comes from Streptacidiphilus monticola, assembly GCF_042658505.1. Taxonomy (NCBI): domain Bacteria; kingdom Bacillati; phylum Actinomycetota; class Actinomycetes; order Kitasatosporales; family Streptomycetaceae; genus Streptacidiphilus; species Streptacidiphilus monticola. The sequence continues at coordinate 190 of NZ_JBHSQJ010000116.1, forward strand.
GCCCGGGCGCGGTCCCCCGCCTCGGCGCGCAGCCGCTCGGCCTCGGCCCGCTTCTCCTCCGCGTCCGCGAGCAGCCGCTGGGCCTCCGCGTGGGCCTCGGCCTCCGCGTGCTCGACGGCCTCGGCCAGGATCTGCCGCGCCTCCTCGCGGGCGGCGGCCAGCTCCTGCTCGGCCGCCTCGCGGTCGGCCTGCGCCGCGGCGGCCTCCGCCTCGCGGTGGGCCCGGGCCTCGGCGCGGACCTGCTCCGCCTCGCTCTCCAAGTCGGCACGCAGCCTGGCCAGTTCGGCCTCGGCCTCGGCGCGGGCGGCGGCGATCTCGACCG
>NZ_JBHSQJ010000116.1:583-763 GCF_042658505.1 Streptacidiphilus monticola
CTGCCTGGGCCTCGGCGGCGCGCTCCGCGGCCAGCCGCTCGGCTGCGGCGAGGATCTCGTCGCGTTCCAACTGGGCCTCGGCACGCAGCCGTTCGGCCTCGGCGGTGAGCGTCGTGCGCAGCTCCTCGGCGGCGGCCACGGCCTCCGCGCGGACCTGCTCGGCCGCGGCGACGGCCGCCG
>NZ_JBHSQJ010000117.1:0-48206 GCF_042658505.1 Streptacidiphilus monticola
CCCGGGTGGTGTGTTCTCGCGCAGTTCCCCGCGCCCCTGCGGGTTACCGCAGCTGCCTCGGCTTGCCGGCGCCGAGGCCGGCGGTGAGGCCGATCGCGCAGCAGAGCAGGAGCAGGGCCAGGGGCAGATTCCAACTGTGCGTCAGCTGCCGCAGCGCCCCGAAGCCCACTGGGCCCGCCGCGGCGATGAAGTAGCCGACCATCTGGGCCATGCCGGAGGCCTGCGACGCCACCGACGCGCTCGGCGAACGCAGCACGATCAGGGCCATCGCCAGGCCGAAGCCGCCGCCCTGGGCCACGCCGAGCAGCGTCGCCCAGGCCCACGCGCCGGGCACGGGGGCGGCGAGCAGGTCGGCGATGCCGCCGGCGTTGCAGGTGACCATCAGCGCCACCAGCTTGCGCTGGTCGCTGGTCCGGCCCGCCGCCAGCGGCACCAGGAAGGCGCCCGCGATCTGGATCAGGTTGCTGTAGGCGAACACCGCGCCGGCCGTGCCGCGGGCCATGCCCTGGCTGGTGAGCACCGTGGGAAGCCAGGCGATCAGGGTGTAGGACAGCAGGGACTGGATGCCCATGAAGACCGCCAACTGCCAAGCCAGCGGCCGGTTCCAGAGTCCCGGCAGCCTCGGGGCGGTCGTTGCCGGCCGGTGCTCGGCCGGGGCCTTCCGCAGTTGCGGCAGCCAGGCGGCTATCGCGACCAGCGCGAGCACCGCCCAGGAGGCCAGCGAGCCGCGCCAGCCGCCGAAGGCGTGCTCCATCGGGACGGACAGCGCCGCCGCCAGCGTCGCGCCGACGATCATCGAGGTGGTGTAGACGCCGGTCATGGCCGCCGCGCGGTCCGGGAAGTCGCGCTTGACCAGCCCGGGCATGGTCACGTTGAGCAGCGCGATCGCCGTGCCCAGCACGACGCTGCCGGCGAAGAGCGCCCACGCGCCCGCCGCGATTCGCAGCAGCACGCCGACGGCCAGCAGGAGCAAGGCGGCGGCCACCACCCGCTCGGTGCCGAGTCGCCGGACCAGCCGTGGCACGAACGGGGCGGTGGCGCCCATGAGCAGGACCGGAAGGGTCGTCAGCAGGCCGCCGGCCGTGGCGGAGAGGTCGTAGTCGCGGCTGACGTCGTCCAGGAGCGGCGAGACCGCCGAGAGGGCGGCCCGCATGTTGAGCGAGACCAGCAGGATGCCCACGAGCGCGGTGACCGGGTGGGCCACGACGCGCACGAGCGCGGGGGTACGGACGGTGGACGCGGGCGACAGCGTGGTGCGGGACATGCGTGTCTTTCGAGGGAGAAGGACCGGGGAAAGGCAGCGTGTCGAGGCGCACCGCGGCGCGGCCCGGCCGGCGGGGAACAGCGCGGCAGGCAGGGAGGCAGAAGTGGTCCGGTGACGCCCGACTGAGGCGGCGTCAGCTACCGGGGCACTTGATCTTGGCGTCCAGCAGTCGGGGGACGACGGAGAGGATGGCCGTCGCAGGGGTCACGGTGCGCATCGGCTCGACCCCTTCCTGATCCCGTGCAAGTGGTGTGACTGCTGGACGGCTCATCCTAACAAGGGGGATCGGACTGCTTGAAACTGCCTATAGCATCCGCATGGCGAGCAGTTTCGAGCAGATCAGGGAGCGCACCGTGATCGTGACGCTGACCCCCAACCCCGCGCTGGACCTCAGCCACCAGGTGGACGCGCTGGTGCCGGGGACCACCCACCGGGTCCGGACGGTGCACGAGCGGGCGGGCGGCAAGGGGCTCAACGTCAGCCGCGTGCTGCACCAACTGGGATGCGCCACCCTGGCGTTGGCCCCGGTCGGGGGGCTCGTGGGCGAGGCATTCCGGGCCGAGCTGGCCGGGTCGGGCGTGCCCCACGGCCTGCTCCCGGTGCGCGGTGGCACCCGCCGCACGGTCGCCGTCGTCCCGGCGGACGGCGCGGAGCCGACGCTGCTGAACGAGCCGGGCGTGCCGCTGTCCGACGGGGAGTGGGCGGCCCTGCTCGCGCTGCTGGAGGTGACGCTGCGTCAGGCGCGGGTCCTCGTCTGCTCGGGTTCGCCGGCAGGGCCGGCGGAGCGGATGGCGGATGTGGTCCGGAGCGCTCGCGCGGCGAAGGTCCCGGTGATCGTCGACACGACCGGCGAGGCCCTGCTCGCCGCCGCGCGGGCCGGTGCCGACCTGCTCAAGCCCAACGCGGCGGAGCTGAGGGAGGCCACCGGGATCGCCGAACCCGTGGCCGCCGCAGGGAAGTTGATAGCAGCCGGTGCGGGCGCGGTGGTGGTCTCGCGGGGCCCGGAGGGCCTGCTGGCCGTCCTGCCGGACCGGGTCGTGGCGGTGGCTCCGCCGCGTAGGGTCGCCGGCAACCCCACCGGCGCGGGCGACGCCGTCGTCGCGGCGCTGGCCCGCGGCCTGGCGGAGGAACAGGGCTGGGAGGCGATGCTCCAGACGGCGGCCCGCTGGTCCGCGGCGGCGGTAGCCGCCCCGGTGGCAGGGGAGTTGGACCTGTCGGTGCTGGAGCCGCGGCCTTCGCGATCCTGAGCGGCGCCGCCGCGTCGCCCATCCGGCCCCGCCTCCGAGGCCGGCGCCCGCCCGGACCCCCAGAGGGCCGGGTCGACCTCCGCCGACGCGCGTGCGCTGTCTCACGGCCCAGACCGCGCGCCACCGTCGCGGCCGCGGGCGGGTGGCAAGGGGCGTCGCGCTCGACGAGGCGGACGCGGGGAGGTTCGCGACGCGGCGGGGCTGTCCGCCGGGAAGGCACGAACCGAGGCGGCGCGACAAGGGCCGACCGCCTGAGAGGCCGGGGCTTCAGCCGAAGAGGCGTTCCAGGACCACCGCGACGCCGTCCGCGTCGTTGGAGAGGGTGACCTCGTCCGCGACGGCCTTCAGCTCCGGGTGGGCATCCGCCATGGCCACGCCGTGGCCCGCCCAGCGGAACATGGGCACGTCGTTGGGCATGTCGCCGAAGGCGATGGCACGTCGGGCGGAGAGCCCGAGGCGCGAGGCGGCGAGCCGCAGCCCGGCCGCCTTGGTCAGGCCGACCGGCAGTATCTCGACGAAGCCCGCGCCGGAGACGACCACGTCGACCAGGCCGCCCGTCGCCTGGCGCGCCGCGTCCGCCAACTCGTCGTCGCCCAGCGAGGGGTGCTGGATGAACAGCCGGCTGATCGGCCGCGCCCAGAACTCCTCGGGGGCGGCGACCGGGACGCAGTCCAGCGCGTCGCCCACTATCCGGTAGCCGGGGCCGGTGAGGACCTCGCCGTCGACGCCGTCGCGGGAGGCGGCCAGGGCCACGTCGCCCACCATGGCCTCGATCTTGGCCAGGGCGACCCGGGCCACCTCGCGGTCCAAGGTGATCGAGGTCAGCAGCAGGTGCCGCGACGAGTCGTAGACCTGCGCGCCCTGCCCGCACACGGCCAGGCCCCGGTAGCCGATGGCGTCCAGGGTCGGCCGGGTCCAGGCCGCGCTGCGGCCCGTGACCACGATGTGCGCGGCGCCCGCCTCCGCCGCCCGGGCGAGCGCCCGCCGCGTGCGCTCGGAGACCGTGTGGTCCGAGCGCAGCAGCGTGCCGTCGAGGTCGGTGGCGATCAGGTCGAACGGCCGGTCGGTGGAGCTCACTTGCCGACGGGCTCCAGGATCTCCCGGCCGCCGAGGTAGGGGCGCAGTGCTTCGGGGACGACGACCGAGCCGTCGGCGAGCTGGTGGGTCTCCAGGATCGCCACGATGGTGCGCGGGACCGCGCACAGCGTGCCGTTGAGGGTGGCCAGCGGGCGGTTGCCGTCCTCGCCGCGCATCCGGATGTTCAGTCGCCGCGCCTGGAACTCGCCGCAGTTGGAGGTGGAGGTCAGCTCGCGGTACTTGCCCTGGGTCGGGATCCACGCCTCGATGTCGTACTTGCGCATCGCGGAGGCGCCCAGGTCCCCGGACGCCACGTCGATGACGCGGTAGGCCAGGCCGAGCTTGTTGAGGAAGTCCTTCTCCCACTGCAGCAGGCGCTTGTGCTCGGCCTCGGCGTCCTCCGGGGCGACGAAGGAGAACATCTCCACCTTGTCGAACTGGTGGACCCGGATGATGCCGCGGGTGTCCTTGCCGTAGGTGCCCGCCTCGCGGCGGAAGCAGGGCGAGAAGCCGGCGTAGCGCAGCGGCAGCCGGTCGGCGTCCAGGATCTCGTCCATGTGGTAGCCGGCCAGGGTCACCTCGCTGGTGCCGACCAGGTAGAAGTCGTCCTGCTCGAGGTAGAAGACGTTCTCCGCGGCTTGGCCCAGGAAGCCGGTGCCCTCCATCGCGGGGGGCTTGACCAGCGACGGGGTGATCATCGGGGTGAACCCGGCCTCGGTGGCCTGCGCCATGGCCAGGTTGACTAGGGCCAGTTCGAGCAGCGCGCCGACGCCGGTCAGGTAGTAGAAGCGCGAGCCGGAGACCTTGGCGGCGCGCTCGGTGTCGATGGCGCCGAGGATGCGGCCCAGCTCGACGTGGTCGCGGGGCTCGAAGCCCTCCGCCCCGAAGTCGCGCGGGGTGCCGACCTCCTCCAGTGTGACGAAGTCCTCCTCGCCGCCGATCGGGACCTCGGGGCTGAGGAAGTTGGCCAGCTGCTTGAGCAGCCGCTCGGTCTCCGCCTCGGCCTCGGTCTGCTCCGCGTTCGCGGCCTTGACCTCGGCGGCGAGCGCACCGGTGCGCTTGAGCAGCTCCGCCTTCTCCTCGCCCGTGGCCTTCGCCACGAGCTTGCCCAACTGCCGCTGCTCGTTGCGCAGTTCGTCGTAGCGGGAACTGGAGGACCGGCGCCGCTCGTCGGCGGCGAGCAGGGCGTCGACGACGTCGACGTCCTCACCTCGGGCGCGCTGGGAGGCGCGCACACGGTCGGGATCCTCACGGAGCAGGCGAAGGTCAATCACGAGGTAGAGGGTACCGGTCCGGGGCTCCCGGCCGTCCTGCGGATTCCCGCGCCACGCGGGCTTCGCGTGGGTTCTGTCACATCTTCGTCGCCAACCGGGCTCAGCTGTGCGATAGGACACGCTCAGCTGATTTTCAGCCTGGCACCCTGGGTCGGGTTGTCGAGCAAGGGAACAGGAACATGGCCATCCGAACCAGGCGTTGGACCACGGGCACGATCGCGGCGGGCGCGCTGCTGGCGCTGACCGCCTGCGGCAGTGCCGCCGTCGGTCACACCTCGGCGGACAGCCGCAGAACCGCTTCCCCGTCCGCGAGTTCGGCCGCCGGCCAGGGGGCGGTCGGCGGGGGCGGTCAGGGCGGCGCCACCCCGAGCCCGACGCCGCGCGCCACCTCGGGCGACATCGCCCCTTCCGGCGGCAACGCCGCCGTGGATCCGCGGATCGAGTACACGATCGCGCACGCGCCCGGCGAGAAGAACATCGCGCTCACCTTCGACGACGGGCCCAGCCCGCAGTGGACGCCGAAGATCCTCGCGCTGCTGGCGCAGTACCACGCGCATGCGACGTTCTGTCAGATAGGCCCGAACGCCCAGGCCCACCCCGAGCTGGTCAAGCAGATCATCGCGGCGGGCGACCGCCTCTGCGACCACACCGTCTCCCACAACGAGCAGATGTCGCGGACCAGCGTGCAGAACCAGACCCGGGAGATCCTCGACGCCCGGACGATGATCGAGACCGCCGGCGGCCCCGGCACCCAGGTGGGCTGGTTCCGCGCACCCGGCGGTGACTTCTCCCCGGTGAACCGTCACATCGCGGCCGCCGCAGGACTGCGTCCGCTGGGCTGGTCCGCGGACAGCGAGGACTGGAAGCGTCCCGGCGTCCCCCGCATCGTGCACAACGTGCTGGCCCAGCTGCGCCCGGGCGCGATCGTGCTGATGCACGACGGCGGCGGCAACCGCGGGCAGACCGTGGCGGCGCTCGCCCAGCTGCTGCCGAAGCTGGTGGCCCAGGGGTACACCTTCGACTTTCTCGACAAATGACCAAGTGGGGTTGTCCACAGGGCCTGTGGACAACCCCACCGCTGTGGAGATCGCGCAGCGCGGGCCCGGAACGGGTTCTCAGCTCGTCAAACCTTGAATTCACGCCCGTTTGCGTGATTTTCGGTATCCAGGAGGCGGCTGGAGCGGAAACTGGTCCTGCAAATCCCTACAAGTCCGAAATGACCTTGTTCGGAGCTTTGGGGATTCGCCTGTGGATAACTCAGGCCGACCTGGGGACAACCGGCGCGCCGTGTCAGAGCCGTCCGTCCAGGGCCCGGGAGAGCCAGTCGGCGGCCTCGGAGAATTCCTGGTCCGAGACGCCGCGGCGGATCTGCGGGGCGATTTCGTCCGCCCGGGGATAGGACCCGAGGAACCGCACCTGCGGGCAGATCCGGTGCAGACCCATCAGCGCCTCACCGACCCGGCGGTCGGTGATGTGCCCCTCGGCGTCCACGGAGAAGCAGTACTGCCCCAGGCCGTTCCCGGTCGGCCGGGACTCGATGCGGGTCAGGTTCACGCCGCGGACGGCGAACTCCTGCAGCAGTTCCAGCAGGGCGCCCGGGTGGTCGTCGCCCAGCCAGAAGACGGCCGAGGTCTTGTCCGCCCCGGTCCGCGCGGAGGTCCGGCCGGGACGGCCGACCAGCACGAAGCGGGTCGTGGCGTTCGCGGTGTCGTGGATGTCGGTGGCCAGCGGCTCCAGGCCGTAGAGCGGCCCCGCCATCTCCCCGGCGAAGGCCGCGTCGAAGCGCCCCTCCTGCACGAGGCGGGCACCGTCCGCGTTGCTCGCCGCGGACTCCCAGTGCGCCGTCGGCAGGTGCTCCGCCAGCCAGCGCCGCACCTGCGGCTGGGCGGCGGGGTGGCCGGTGACCGTCTTCACGTCCTCCAGCTTCGTGCCCGGACGGACCAGGAAGGCGAAGGCGATCGGAAGCAGGACCTCACGGTAGATCATCAGCGGCTGGCCGGTGGCGAGTTCGTCGAGGGTGGCGGTGATGCCGCCCTCGACGGAGTTCTCGATCGGCACCAGCGCGGCCGCGGCCTCCCCGTTCCGCACGGCGTCCAGCGCGGCCGGCACGCTGACCGAGGGCACGAGCTCGCGCGTCGCCGCCTCGGGCAGGGTGCGCAGCGCCTGCTCGGTGAAGGTGCCCTCCGGCCCGAGGTAGGTGTACCGGTTGGTCGAGAGCGGCGAGGGCGGGATGGCCATGAGCGGGTCCTCCGGGGACGTCAGGTACGTCTGATGCAACGTTAACGACTCGGCGGCAGGCCGGGGTCCCCGTCTCGCCATGCAACCACCGCCCCCCGCGGCTACTCGAGCAGCGCCTGGCCGACGTAGCCGCCCTCCGCGGCTCCGCCGGGGACGGCGAACAGGGCGCTGCTCTCGTGGACGACGAAGCGGGACAGCGCGTCGCCCCGGGCCAGCTTCCGCTGGACCGGGACGAAGCCCGTCAGCGGGTCCGCCTGGAAGGCGATGAACAGCAGGCCCGCGTCCGGGGCGCCGTCCGGGCGGAAGCCGTCGTGGTAGCTGTAGCCCCGCCGCAGCATCGCCGCGCCCTGGTTGGAGGCCGGCGCGGCCACGCGCACGTGCGCGTCCCCGGGGATCGCCAGCGAGCCGTCCGGGTTCTGCTTCTCCAGGTCCACCGGCGTCGTCTCGGTCCCGCCCGACAGGGGCGCGCCGCTTGCCTGGTGACGACCGATCACCCGCTCCTGCACCGTGAGGCTCTGCCGGTCCCAGCTGTCCAGCAGCATCCGGATCCGCCGGAACACGACGTAGCTGCCGTTCGCCATCCACGCCGGGGCGGCCTGCGCCGCGGGCACGAACACCTTGGCGGCGAAGTCCTCGTCGCCGGGCTTGGGATTGTTGGTGCCGTCGATCTGGCCCATCAGGTTCCGCCCGGTGTGCGGGTGCGCCGTCGCGCCGGGGGAGCGGCTGAAGCCGTTCATCTGCCAGCGGACCGTCGCCTTGCCCGCCGCCTCGCGCTGCAGCGTCCGCAGCGCGTGGAAGGCGACGAGGGGGTCGTTCGCACACACCTGCACCCAGAGGTCGCCGTCGCTGCGGGCCCGGTCCAGCTGGTCCTCCGGGAACGCGGGCAGCGGCGCGAGCGCCTCCGGCAGCCGCGCCTGAAGCCCGGCCTTGGCGAACACGCTCGCGCCGAAGCCGAAGGTGACCGTGAGCGAGTTGGGCCCCGCGTCGGTGGCGACGTGGTCCTCCCGCGCCCCCGGCGCGGGCTGACCCTGCGTCAGCGCGGCGACGACGACGGACCACCGCTTCATCAGCGCGGTCAGCCCCGGGCGACCGGTGCCGGGGGTGAGATCGAACGCCGCCGTGTGCAGGACCGACTGCATCGGCTCCACGATGCCCGCCTGGTGCGTGCCGTGGAACGGGACGGCGTCGCCGCCGACGGTGGTGAGGGCGGTGGGAGCCTTCGGCTCCACCAGCTCGCCCGCCCCGAAGCCGGCCGCGGCGGCGACCGCGCCGGTGATCCCCGCCGCGCCGAGCAGGCTGCGGCGGCTGAGGTGTCCTGCCTGATGGTTCGTCATGTCGCTTTCCTGCGTGGCGCCTGGCGCGTGGAGCGCGGGTCGGACTTCCGGGTCAGCCGATGGTGACCGCTGTGGTCACGGTGGCCTCGTCGATGTCGTCCGAGCGGATGCTCGTGCTGAGCGTCCAGGTGCCGGGGAGCGGGAGGGAGAGGCTGGTGCTGCCCCAGTGCCCGATGTCCAGCTTGGTGAGCTGGACGTTGAGCGGCCCGAGGCTCTTGGCCGGGAGACTGAGCGAGAGGTCCACCTCGGGGACGTCGACGGGCCTGCCGGTGCGGTCGTAGAGGTAGACGTGCACGGTGTTGAGCCCGGTCCGGGCCGGGTCGATGTCGACCGTCACCTTGCCCTTGGCACCGGCGGTGCTGCCGCCGGTGTCGTAGGCGAGGGTCACGTCCACGGGCTTGACGGCGGCGGCCGCCTGCTGCTCCGCGACGGCGCGGCCGGGCGGGGAGTTGGTCAGCAGGGTGGTGACGACGAGGACGACGACGGCGAAGAGCGCTTCCAGCGCGACGCTGCGCCCCAGCATGCTCCTTGCCGGGGCGGCCTCCCGCTCCCGCCTCACCGCGGCCTCGGCGCGTGCCCGCGCCTGCCGCTCCAATTGCCCCTTCCGCTCCGCGGACACGCCCCCGCCCCCGGTACCGCCCTCCGCGGTGGACGGTGCCCCGCCCCCGCCGGACCCCGCCGCCCCACCGGCGCGGTCCGCGGCTTCGCCGCGACCGGCGCCCGCCGCCCCCAGGGCTGCCGCGCCTTCCGCGCGGTGCGCGGAATCGCCGCCCACCGGGGCTGCCGCCCGTGCTGAGCCGGCGCCTTCGGCGGAGGGCGCCGCCTCGTCTGTGCCGGAGGTGGCGGCTTCACCGCGCCCGTGCCCAGCCTCCCCCGTCGCCCGTGCGCCTTCGGCGCGGAGCGCCGAGGTCTTGGGGCGGTGTCCCGCGCGAGCTTCGACGCTGCCGCAGACTGTTGACGTGGCGTCAGTTTCCGTTTCCCCTTCCACTGCAGTGCCTTCGGCGCGCAGCATTTCCTCCGGGCCGGATGCCTGGGGTGGCCGCGTGCCACTGGCGCGGAGCGGCACTTCGCCGTGGCGGGAGTCCGCCCCCACAGCAGCCGCGGCTTCGCCGCTCGGCGATTCGGCTTCGTCCGTTGCCCGCTCGCCTTCGGCGTGGGGCGGGGCGGGGTCGGTGGGAACGGGGGCGGGGGTGGGGTCGGTGCGGAGCAGCGCGACCCAGCGGCGGGAGATCCAGGCGGCGGCGAGGATGACGAGGACGAGGCCGACCTTGACCAGCAGCAGCCGGCCGTACGTCGTGGACGTCAGCGCGCCCCAGGAGCCGACGCCGCGCCAGGACTGGTAGACGCCCGTGGCCACCAGGGCCGTGACGCACACCAGCGCGATGCGCGAGAAGCGGTTCACCGCGGCCACCGGCATGTCCGCGCGCAGGCCCAGCCACACCGCCGCGAGGCCGCCCAGCCACAGGCCCATGCCGAGCAGGTGGACGACGTCCAGCGGCACCGCGAGTGCCGCCTGCATGCCCACCGAGGCGTGGTCGCCGAGCGCCCATGTGCAGGCCAGGCCGACGGCCAGCAGGGCCGCACCCGCCCCCAGGCCGGCCCGCTGGCGGCGGTCCTCCAGCGCACCGCCCAGCAGGGCGAGGAAGACGCCCATCGCGGCCAGCAGCAGCACCCGCACCACCAGCAACGTCCCCAGCCGCTCCCCCAGCACCTGCTGAAGGACCGTCAGGTCCACCGCCTTCCCCACGCCCGTCCCCGCCTCGTACGGTCCGCGCAGCAGCAGCTGGGCGATGGAGGCGACCAGCAGCCCGGTCCACCCCGCGAGGGCCAGGCGGGGGATGCCGCGCACCCGCAGGCCCCCGGGCCAGCACAGCAGCACCAGCCCCACCGATCCGAACAGCAGCGCGAACGCCGCGTACTGGACGGTTCTTGACGCCCCGTAGAGGAAGCCGACGAGCGCGTCGCCGCTGCTCGGTCCGGCCGTCACCGAGGTCGCCGAGGCATGACCGAAGGAGAAGGTGAACGCGCCCGCGACCGGGTGGCTGTCCGCGGAGACGACGCGCCACGCCACCGTGTAGGTGCCCTGGGGCAGCGCGGCGCTCAGCGCGACGCGCGCCGTGGAGGCGTCGGAACCGGCGTGGCCGGAGGCGCCGTTGTCGACCCGCTTGCCGGCCGGGTCGAAGACCCGGATCGCGTCGGTCTCCAGCACCACCGTCTCGCTGAAGTGCAGCGTCACCGCGCTGGGCGCGGTCGCCAGCACCGACCCCTGGGCCGGGTCGGTGGAGAGCAGGGCCGCGTGCGCGGAGGCGGTCCCCCCCGCGGTGAACAGCAGCGCCGCCACCGCCGCGAGCAGCACGGCGAGGCGTCGGAAGAGCGTGGGCACGGCGGGGCTCCTCAGCTGCCGGGCGGCTGGTAGGTGAGCGGCTCTATGGTCGCCGAGACGGTCACCGTACCGGCGTCCTTGAACTCCAGGCGCAGCTGCACCTGATGCCCCACCTTCGGGGTCTCCGCGAGGCCCATCAGCATCAGGTGCCGTCCTCCCCGGGCGAAGGTGACGGTGCCGTGCGCGGGGACGGGTACCGCGTCCAGCGGCTGCATCGTGGTGGCGGTGCTCTGGTGCATGGTGACGCTCGCGGCCTGGGGGCTGCTGACGCCCGTCAGGGTGTCCGCCTGGCCGCCGGTGTTGCGCAGCACCAGGTAGCCCGCGGCCATCTCGGTCGAGCCGCCGGCCGGCAGCGGGATGTAGGCGCCGCTGACGCTGATCCGTGAACCGGGCGGTGCGGACGACGTGGTGGCGGTCGCCGACGAGCAGCCCGCGGCCGCGGCGGTGAGCAGCACGGCGGCCGTGCCCCGCAGCAGTGCCGTCCTCACGATGCCACGCCCTTGACCAGAAGCGGCAGGTCGTGCCGGAACACGGAGGAGGGCGTGCCACTGGTGTAGAGGACGTGCGCCTTGTCGTCCGTCGGCAGGAAGGCGAGCACCTGGGCGCCGTGCACCGGCTCCTGGCCCTTCACCGGCGCGGCCACGAACACGCCCACGCTCTTCGCGGCCGCGATGATCGTGTTGATGTCGCCGGTCAGGCCGACGAACGCGGGGTTGAAGGAGTCGAGCCACGAGCGCATCTCGGACGGGGTGTCCCGCGCCGGGTCGGTGCTCACGAAGACGACTGCGATCTTCTGCTGGTCGGCCTTGGGCAGCTTGCTCACGGCCACGGCGATGTCGCCCATGGTCGTCGGGCAGACGTCGGGGCAGTGCGTGTAGCCGAAGTAGAGCAGTACGGCCTTGCCGGCCGTGGCCTTGGCCAGGTCGTACGGCTTGCCGCTGGTGTCGGTGAGGGTGACGTCGGGCTTGGCGAAGGTGCGCTGCAGCGCGGTGCCCTGGTAGGCGCTGGACGCGGCCAGGTGGCTGGGCCGGGCGTCCCCTGCGGAGGCGGACGCGGCGCTGCCGCCGGAGGAGCCGCAGGCGGACAGCACGAGGGCGGCGGAGGCGGCGAGCGAACCGAGCAGCAGGGCGCGGCGGGTGGTGGGCTGGGAGGACACGGGGCGGTCCGTTTCTTGGCGTCGTGCGGAAGGCGAAGGGGGTGCGGGGTGGTGCCGGGTCCGCCCCGTACCGCGAGGGCACGGGGCGGACCTGAGGGCCTGTCAGGTCACGAGGCGTCAGGACGCCTTGCGGCGCCAGCCGAAGAAGCCGAGCAGCGCGCCGCCGAGGCCGACGGCGATGCCGACCGCGCCGAGCCAGCGGGCCGTGGTGTCGGCCGCCTCCTTCTTCCCGGCGACGGACGCGGCGGTGGCGGTCGCGTCGGCGGAGCCGTGGGCGGCGGACGAGCCGGACGCGGCGGTGAGCTTCAGCTCCGGGGCCGGGTTGGCCGGCTCGGGCTGGCCCGCCTTCGCCTCCTGGATCCACCGCACGACCTGGCCGTTGCTGTAGGTCTGCAGCGCCTTGAAGGTGAGCGTGTCGGTGTCGGTCGGCAGCGGGCCGAGCGAGACCGCGAAGTCCTGGAACTGGCCGGGCCGGATGGCGCCCTTGGTCCAGGTGATCTCCGAGACGGCCTCGGTGACCTGGCCGTCGTCGGTGGTGATCGGCTTCGCCAGCTTGGTCTTGGTGACGGTCACGTCCCAGCCGGGGACCGGGGTCGTGGAGACCGACGCGATCGGGTGGTCGGTCGGCAGGAAGACCTGGACCTGCGTGGTGTCGGCGCTGTCCTGCTCGTTCGGGACGTGGAACGCGACCTCGGTGTAGCCGCCCTGGACGGCGGTGTTCGGGGTGACGGTCACGTGCGCGGACGCCGGTCCGGCGGCCAGCAGCAGGCCGGCGGCGGACAGGACGGCGAGGGCCGCGCCGCGGCGGCGCATGGTCGAAGACATGGGTGGACTCTCTCCCTGAGAGACGTGACGGATGCACGGGAAGTAATGCGGAAGTGGTGAACCGCCCCGGGCACGGGCCAAAGGTGCCGGGACGTCAGGCAGGGAGGAGGACCGGCGGACCGCGCCGGGAGAGCAGGTGTTCCAGAGTCGCCGCGGCGGGCAGCCGCCAGGCGTCGGCGGCCCAGCGGCGGACCGGCCGCTGGGCCCCGTTGGCCGGGACCAGCCCGAGCAGCAGCGTCAGCGCGCCGGCGAGCGGCGCGAGCGCCAGCCGCAGCAGCCGCCAGCACGCGGCCTCGCCGCGCCGCAGCCACCAGGCCGCGACGAGCGCGGCGAGGAGGTGGCCGGTGACCATGACGAGGGTGATGCCCTGCCAGGACGCGGCGCTGTGCGGGGCGGCGGCCGAGTAGCCGTTGGGGTCGAGCCCGGCGAAGCGGACGATGTCGGCCGAGGACATGCCCGCGGGGAGCGGCCCGCAGAGCAGACGCGCGGCGAGCTGGTCCAGTGGGCTGAGGCCCAGGTGCCCCGGGGTGCCGGCCATGGCGCCCGCGGAGTTCATCGAGGCCATGGCGCTGTCGGACATGCCGGTCTGATGGAACATCAGGTGGAGTCCGAGCTGCCCGAGGAGCAGGCCGGCGGCGATGCCGGGCAGCGAGCGCTCGCGCCCTGCGGACAGCGTCGCGACGCCGAGGACGGCCAGGAAGCCGAGGGCCAGGGTGGTGAGCGGGACGTCACCCCCTCCGGCGAGGCGGTGACCGAAGGCGGACACCACGAGGCAGACCGTCGCGAAGGGCACCGCCCGGATCACGCGAAGGCCCACCGCAGCAGAGGCCATCCGACTCATCGCCCGCCAGTCTCTCATCCCCCCGGCCCCCCACCGCCCCCTGGGGGCGCGAGGATCCCCCACCCTCCCCCAGCCTTCGGCCGGGGACGCCCCCCACGGCGGGAGGCGCCCCCGATGCGACCAGCCCGCCACCGACGGAGGTCCGACCCCATGCGCGGGACGGACCTCCGTGGACCGGCGCTGCTCGTGCAGTTCCTCGCGCCCCGTAGGGCGCCCCACGGGCGCCCTACGGGCGCCGCTGTGCGCCAAGGGGGCGAAAAGATCACCGCGGAGCGGTTCATCGCGCTGTGCCGAGGCAATACCAGAAGGTATGTGGAGCCGGAGCCAGGAGGAGCTTCCGTGGACATCTGGTGGACACTGCACCTGCGCCGCGAAGCGGCAAGCGTTCCGCTCGCCCGGCGCATCCTGCTCGGAACCATGGCCACCGCGGGTGTCGACCCGGAGGTGACGCACGAGGTCAGCATCGCCCTCAGCGAAGCCTGCGCCAACGCCGTCGAGCACGCCGTACCCACCGGGGCCGAGGACGACAGCTTCCAGGTCACCGCGACGATCTCCGGTGACCGGCTCCGCATCGAGGTCAACGACTCCGGCACCGACTGGACCTCCCCGGACCGCCCCGCGCCACGGCCCGTGCGCCGCCGGCCCCGGCCGGTGGCCCGCATCCCCTCCGACGCGGGGCGCTCCCTGCCCGACGGCGGCGCGGAGAGCGGCCGCGGGCTGTTCCTCATCCGCGCGCTGACCGACCACGTCCAGATCAGCAACCACCCCACCACCGGCTCCGTCGTCGCCTTCGACAAGCAGCTGACCTACCGCCGCGAGCGCGAGCTGCTCAGCGCTTGACCCTCACGTGACGTGAGGCCGCAGGCTGGTCGCGAAAGGAGGGCGGAGCCGTGGGCTACTCCGTCGGAGAGGTCTCCCGACTGGCCAAGGTGACGGTGCGCACGCTGCACCACTACGACGAGGTCGGCCTGTTGCACCCCAGCGCCCGCACGTCCGCCGGATACCGGCGCTACGACGACGCGGACCTGGACCGGTTGCAGCAGATCCTCTTCTACCGCGAACTCGGCTTCTCCCTCGACGACATCGCCGCTGTGCTGGACGACTCGGCTGGTACGCCCCCGAGCGAGCACCTGCGCCGCCAGCACGCCCTGCTGACGGACCGGATCGCCCGGTTGCAGCAGATGGCGGCGGCCGTGGAGCGAGCCCTGGAGGCGAGGAAGTTGGGGATCAACCTGACCCCGGAGGAGAAGTTCGAGGTCTTCGGCGAGGACTACGTCGACTACGAGGAGGAGGCCCAGGAGCGCTGGGGCGAGACCGACGCCTGGAAGCAGTCGCAGCGCAGGGCGAGCCAGTACCGCAAGGAGGACTGGATGCGGATCAAGGCGGAGGCCGACGAGCTGAACGTGCGCATCGGCGAGGCGATCGCCGCGGGGCACGCCCCTGACAGCCCGGAGGGCATGGCCGTCGCCGAGGCGCACCGGCAGCACATCACCCGGTACTTCTACGACTGCAGCTACACCATCCACCGCGGGCTGGCCGAGATGTACCTGGCCGACCCCCGGTTCACCGAGTACTACGAGAAGATCGTCCCAGGTGGCGCGGCCTGGATCCGCGACGCGATCCTGGCCAACGCGGCTCGTGGCGAGGGTTCCTGACGGAGCGTCAGCGTCCCGCCCCGGCAAAGGTGCGCCGGTAGGCGCTGGGCGTGGTGCGCATGGCGCGGGTGAAGTGGTGGCGGAAGGTCGCCGCGCTGTCGAAGCCGACGGCGGCGGCGACCTCGTCCACCGTGCCCTCGCCGGACTCCAGCAGCGGCAGGCTGGCCGCGATCCGCTGCGAGATGACCCACTTCATCGGCGAGACGCCGTTGCGGCGGCTGAAGTGCCGCAGGTAGGAACGCTCGGACAGGCAGGCGGTCCGGGCCAGTGCGGCCACCGTCAGCGGTTGGTGCAGCCGTCGCAGCGCCCACTCCATGCTGAGTGCGACGCCGTCGTGCTCCTCGCCGACCGGACGCACCGCGGCCTCGATGAACTGCGCCTGGCCGCCCTCGCGGTGCGGCGGCACCACGAAGCGGCGGGCCACGGTGTTGACGACGGCCGCACCGTGGTCGGCGCGCACCAGGTACAGGCACAGGTCGATGCCGGCCGCGCTGCCCGCGCTGGTCAGCACGTCCCCGTTGTCGACGTACAGCACGTCAGGGTCCACCTCGATCTCCGGGTGCCGTTCCGCGAGGAGGCGGGCGTAGCGCCAGTGGGTGGTCGCCCGGCGGCCGTCGAGCAGTCCGGTCGCGGCGACCGCGAAGGCGCCGGAGCAGATGGAGACCAGCCGCGCGCCCCGCGCGTGCGCCGTGCGCAGCGCCGCCACCAGCGCAGGCGAGACCTCGCCCCCGGCCTTCGGCACGCCCGGCACGATCACCGTGTCCGCCGCGGCGAGCACGTCGAGGCCGTGCTCGGCCCGCAGCGAGAACCCGCCGACGGCACGCAGCTGCTCGCCCGGCCGCTCGGCGCAGACGGCCAGCTCGTACCAGTCCCGTTCGCCCAGTTCTGGTCGGGAAAGCCCGAACACCTCGACCACGACGCCCAGTTCGAAGGGGGCCATGCCGTCGAACGCGAGTGCTGCGACCTGGTGTGCCATGCAGGCATCATGCCCGCTCGGCGATCGCCCACAGCTGGGGGGCGGGACGAGGGAGCCTGAGCGCGGTGCTGCCGGGAGGAGCCCGGCCGTGGTGGCAGGTGCTGTTCAGCGCCCTCTCCACGGCGCGGAGCCGGCTCCGGCTGATCGGCGGAGGCGCCGGAGCCGAGCCCGAGCCGCGGCCCAGCCTGACCGACCCACCAAGGAGCAGCACAGCACCTCCGTCTCGGCGCTCAGCTACCGCACCCGGGTGCGCCACGTCTCCGGCTCGGAGATCGTCTTCCACTTCCGGAGCACGGCCGCCGCGAAGGCCGCCCTGGCCAAGGTGGAGCGCGGCTACGCCGGCTGCCGGAAGCGCCTCAACGCCGCGCACCTGACCGACGTCGTGACCGGCCGGCGGATCACCGCCCGGGTCGACCGCACCGCCACCGTCCGCGGCGGCGTCTCCTACCTGACGACGCTCCGCGAGGGCACCCGCCTGGCCGACCCGGCGAACCTGCCCTCCGACGCCCAGGAGCTCTTCGTCCAGCGCGGCAACCGGCTGGTCCTGGTCCGCGTCGACGGCTTCTCCCGCGCCGTCGACAGCACGAAGGGTGCGCAGCACACGCTGCGCACCCTCGCGAACCGGCTGGGCTGACGGAGGGTCAGCCCCTGAGCTGCGCCATCCAGTTCTCGATGTCCTCGGCGCGCCGGGGGAGCGACGCGGACAGGTTCCGGTTGCCCTCCGGCGTCACCAGGATGTCGTCCTCGATGCGGACGCCGATGCCGCGGTACTCCTCGGGCACGGTCAGGTCGTCGGCCTGGAAGTACAGACCGGGCTCGACGGTGAGCACCATGCCGGGCTCAAGCACGGCGTCCACGTAGGCCTCGACCCGCGCCTGGGCGCAGTCGTGGACGTCGAGGCCGAGCATGTGGCCGGTGCCGTGCAGGGTCCAGCGGCGCTGCAGCCCCAGCTCCAGGACCCGCTCGACCGGGCCCTCGACCAGGCCCCACTCGACCAGCCGCTCCGCGAGCACGCGCTGGGCGGCCTCGTGGAAGTCGCGGTAGCGGGCGCCCGGCTTCACCGCGGCGATCCCGGCCTCCTGGGCGTCGAGGACGGCGTCGTAGATCCTGCGCTGCAGCGGGTTGAAGGTGCCGCTGATCGGCAGGGTGCGGGTGACGTCGGCGGTGTAGAGGTGACGGGTCTCCACACCGGCGTCCAGCAGCAGCAGTTCGCCCTCGCGGACCTCGCCGTCGTTGCGCACCCAGTGCAGCGTGGTGGCGTGCGGCCCGGCGGCGCAGATGGAGCCGTAGCCGACGTCGTTGCCCTCGACCCGGGCACGGCGGAAGAAGGTGCCCTCGATCCAGCGCTCCGAGGTGGCGACGGCCTGGGACAGCTCGCGCACCACGTCGGTGAAGCCCTTGGCGGTGGCGTCGCAGGCGGCCTGCAGCTCGGCGATCTCCCACTCGTCCTTGACCAGGCGCAGCTCGCTGAGGAAGACCTTGAGCTCGGTGTCGCTGTGCTTGGTGGTGTGCTCGGCGAGGGCGGCGTCCAGCGCCGCGTCGTAGCCGCGGACCAGGCGGGTGGGTCGTGGGTCCTCGTCCGCGGCGGCGGTCAGCTCGGCGACGGCCTTGCGCACGTCGCGGGTGGGCAGCCCGAGCAGCGCCTCGGCCTCGGCGAGGCTGTTGCGGCGGCCGACCCAGAGCTCCCCCTGGCCGTCGAGCCAGAACTCGCCGTTCTCGCGGTCGGAGCGGGGCAGCAGGTAGAGGCGGGCGTCGTGGCCGCCCCCGGCGCGCGGCTCCAGCACCAGGACGGCGTCCTCGGTCTGATCGCCCGTCAGGTGCACGTACTCGGTCGCGGCGCGGAAGGCGTACTCGGTGTCGTTCGCCCGGGTGCGCAGGTTGCCCGCCGGGACGACCAGCCGCTCGCCGGGGAAGCGCGCCGACAGCGCGGCCCGGCGCTTGGCCGCGTACGCGGACTGCTCCAGCGGCGCGAGGTCGCGCCGCTCGGTGTCCGCCCAGCCGCTCTTCATGTTCGCGGCGAGCTCGTCCGAGACGGCGGGATAGAGGCCGTTCTTCCGCTGCTTGATCGGCGTGTCCTCGGCGGACGGCGCTGTCTGCTCCTCGGTCACCCTGATGCCCTCCGGCTAGTCGTTCTCGCCATGTCAGGGGCAATCCCCTGTTTTGGCCCGTACCAGCCTAGAGCAACCCCCGCCAGGGGCGCGAGGACACTGCGCGACCAGCCCACCACTCTCGGAGGTTCGACCGGTCGATCGGGGACGGACCTCCCTGGGGGTGGACTGGTCGCGCAGTGTCCTCGCGCCCCTCAGGGGCCTGCAACTCATTCGAAGCGCGCGGCCAGCAGCACGATGTCGTCCGACGGATCCGACTCCGCCGGTCCGCAGGCGTCCAGGAGGTAGGCGCAGAAGCGGTCCGCGTCCCCGCGGACGTCGCGGGGGGCGTCCGCCGCCGCCGCGCGCAAGCGCGTCTGCCCGGCGTGGAGCGACGGACCGCAGCCTCGGGCCAGGCCCTCGGTGTACATGAGCAGGACGTCGCCGCGGTCCGCCCGCAGTTCCACCCCGGGCGCCTCCCAGCAGCTCAGCATCCCCAGCGGGGCGCTCAGCGACGTCTCCACGAAGCTCGCGCCGTAGGTGGTGACCAGCAGCGGGGGGCACTGTCCGGCTCCCGCCAGGGAGAGTTGACGGGTCTTCGGCTCGACGTACGCGTACAGCGCCGTCGCGGAGCGGGCCGGCTCCGTGGACTTGAGCAGCAGTTCCAGGTCGCCCAGCACGGCCACCGGGTCCTCGCCCTCCAGCACCGCGTAGGCGCGGAGCGCCGCCCGCAGCCGGCCCATCGCGGCGGCGGCGTCCGGGCCGCCGCCGGTGACCGAACCGACCGTCAGCGCAAGGGCGTTGTCCGGCAGCGCCATCGCGTCGTACCAGTCGTTGCCCGCCGCCTCACCGCCCAGGGCGCCGTTGCGGCAGCGCGCCGCGAGCTGCACGCCGGGGATGCGGGGGAGCCGGTCCGGGAGCAGGCCGCGGCGCAGGGCGTCGGCGGTGCGGCGCACCCGCTCGTGCTCCAGTGCCTTGCCGATGACCCTGGCCGCCGAGGCCGTGTAGCGGGTGGCCAGCCGCTGCTCGCGCTCGCTGGGGCGGGCCGCCGCGGCCTCGTCGTAGAACCAGACGACGG
This sequence comes from Streptacidiphilus monticola, assembly GCF_042658505.1. Classification (NCBI taxonomy): domain Bacteria; kingdom Bacillati; phylum Actinomycetota; class Actinomycetes; order Kitasatosporales; family Streptomycetaceae; genus Streptacidiphilus; species Streptacidiphilus monticola. The sequence continues at coordinate 19,436 of NZ_JBHSQJ010000117.1, forward strand.
TGCCGTAGCCGGCCAGCGGCAGCGCGTACGCGGCGCCGATGCCGAGTTGGCGGGCGACCTCCTGGTAGCGGTCGCCGCACGGGGCACCGCCCGGGGGCTGCTCCAGGACCTGGGCGGCGGGGACGGTCTCCAGCGCGCCGAGCGCAGAGTGGTCGAGGCCGTGGCCGACGGTGGTGCCGGGGGTGGAGTCCTGCTGCAGCACGACCATGCCGCGGCGGGCGCCGACCAGTTCCGCGCCGTCCTCCAGCAGGCCGGTGAGGGCGGCCTCCAGCGAGTCCGCGGCGGTGAGCCGGTCGGTGAGGGTGTAGAGGGTGCTGAGATCGTCGAGCGAGTCGGTCGCGGGCTCGTGGACGGCGCCGGGGCGGCGGTCGCCGTCGGTGGGCTCGCTGGGCGGGAGCGGGCTGGGGAAGTCCATGGCCGGTGCCGCGCTGCCGAGAGCCTGGCCGCTGACGCGGACGGGGTGGGGTTCAGCCATGGTTTGCTCCCGGACCCTCGATTACCGACAGTGACGATTCTGCAGGGGCGGATTGTCGGAATTGAAGCATTTTGCACCCCCATGTCATGCCATACGGCAATTAATGCACTACATGTACACACACCGATCGGGTGATGTCCAGAACTGAAAGCTGCCGCGTGGCTGGTGTCCCTGCCCGAAAATATGGCCGAAAAACATCGCTCTCAGTGACGGCCCGCCGCCGGGGCCTCCGCAGCTGTCCGCCTGCCCCGCAACGCCCTTGCCACTTCCCGGCGTTGACGCCACCGCAGTTTCGGCGCGGCCGGCAGATCGAGGACGAGTTCCGTCGTCCGAAAGCCGTTGCGACGCAGGTCGATGATCATTCCGGAAGGCAATCCCGCGCCTTCCGCCAAAGGCAGCGCGGTCCGGAAGGCCTCCGCGGTCACCGCGAAATCCCAGCAGAGCGTCCGGGGCCCGGCATCACTGCGGCCGAAGGCCGCATCCGTCTCGCCCGCGCGGAGCGGCTCCAGCAGCGCCCCCGCTCGCGTGGCCGCCTCCTGCAGACCGGCGCGCAGCACCAGCAGCAGCGGATGACCGGATGCCGCCGTCGCGGCGCGCCGCAGCCCCTCCGCCTGTCGCCAGCCGCCGGCCGGCGCACGCAGCACCAGCGCTCCGGAGTCGGCCGCCACCCGGGCGGTCGAATCGGAGGAGCCGAGGTCCGCCACCACCACCTCGACCACCCCGGGCAGCTCGCGGGCGCGCAGGACGGTCAGGGCGATCCGAGCGGCGTCGTCACGCGCGGTGATCAGAACGGCGGTGTCCGCAGCGGCATCTGACGACCGCTCAACTGAGGAGTGTGAGGCCATTCCCGGATCGTACGGTTGCCATGCCCACGGAGATCGCCCGAACGGAGGAACCGGTCGGTCATGCCGTGCGTCTCCGCGGACGATGCGTCACGCTCGTTGGGGAAAGTCCTGGACGGGGTACAGGTTCCAGTGACGGGACGTAGCGGGGGAATCCGCTACCCCCACGCCACCCTCCGCCAGGTTTCCCCATCGGCCGTCGGCGTGGTGCGCTTCTGGTTGCGCGAGGTCGTACCGATCCTTGACCGTCACGGAAAGGAACGAGTGCTCATGCGCGGGGTCCGTGAACTTTTCCGAAGGAGCGTCAGGAACGTCCGGTCGCGGCAGCTCTGCTCGGCTGCCCTGACCGCCGCCACGAGCTGGGGCTGGCCGGTGCTCCCCGGCGTGGGCCGCGCGGGGGTGGGCAGGTGCAGCTGCTCCCGGCCCGACTGCCCGGTCCCGGGGGCCCATCCGGGCGACCCCGGCCTGCTGGGCGCGAGCACCGACCCGCGGATGGTGCGGTGGTGGTGGTCCTGCCGCCCGGAGGCCCCGCTGCTGGTGGCCACCGGGGACAAGGTCTCGGCGGTCAGCCTTCCCGCCGAGTCGGGGGCGCGGCTGCTGGACTACTTCGACGCGCTGCGTGTCCCCACGGGTCCGGTGCTGGCGACCGCGACGCGCTACGTGCTGTTCGTCGCGCCGTACACGCTGCCGGAGTTGGGCGAGCTGCTGGCCGCCCAGGAGTGGGTGCCGACGAGCCTGCGCTACCACGGCCAGGGCGGCTTCGTGGTGCTGCCGCCCTCGCGGACCGGGCAGGGCCAGGTGCGCTGGGTGCGGGCCCCCCGGGAGGCAACCGAGCCGCCCTGGCTGCCGCCGGTGACCGGGCTGGTCGAGGCGCTGGTCGCGGCGAGCGTCGCCACTCCGGACGGGGCGGGCCTGAAAATGTGAAAGGCCCGGCCGCTGGCGACGGGGGATGCACCAGCGACCGGGCTGTTTAAACCGTAACAAAGTTCAGGGTGGTTGCAAATTCCCTCGGCCCGGGGAAACCGCCGGAATTTCCGACTCCGGCGGGAATTGTGACGCAGATCACCCGCGGCTTTGCCGTGTCCCGCCCCGGTCCGGGCTATTCGCCACGGTAACCGCGGCGGGCGGGCTGACGGGCCGTCAGTTCAGCGTCACCTGGCGGTTCACCAGGCCGGCGCGGGCCCGGCGCTCCTCAGGTGTGAGCGGCTCGGTGCGGGCCAGCGCCGCTTCCAGCCGGGCGGCGAACTCGGCCGCGGGCTTCTCGCAGTCCTCCGCCGTCATCGTCTGCGGCAGGTCCCAGACGGGGACGACGAGGCCGTGCGCCCGGAACGAGCCGACCAGGCGGGTGCCTTCGCCCAGGCCGGCCTCGCCCGCGGCCGCCAGCCGGGCCAGCGCGTCCAGCAGCTTCTCCTCGGACACCGGGCTCACCCACCGCAGGTGGTTCTTGTCCGGCGCGGCGCACCAGTAGGCCCAGTCCACCGAGGACAGCCGCTCGGTCGGGATGACGGCCGCGTTCGCCTGCTCCAGCGAGGCCGCGACCTCACCGGTCGCCGCGGAGGGGTCCTCCAGCCAGAAGTCGAAGCCGGTGTGCACGGTGGGTTCGAACGGCGCGTCCAGGTCCAGCAGTTGCTGGAGCCGCGGCGCGTCCGGAGCGGGACGGCGCGGCGGGATCGGCGTGCCCGGCTCGGCGGCCAGGGCCTGCGCGAGCGCGTCGCCGGTGTCCCGGCTCAGGTCGCCGGAGGAGGTCTGGGTCTGCAGGCCGAGCATGATGCTGCCGTCCTCGCGGCGCATCGCGGGCCAGGCCATCGGCAGCACCGTGGCCAAAGTCACCGCCGGCACCTCGCCGTTGGCCGAGGCCAGCGCCTCCTCGCTGAGCTTCAGCGGGACCGTGGCGGCCGGGACCAGCTCGCGCAGCGCGACCCAGTCGCCCTCCGCGGGAAGCCCCTCGAAGGGACGCTGCACCAGCTGCTGCACCGAGTGCGCGGCCTCGCGCCCGTGGCAGGCCTTGTAGCGGCGGCCCGACCCGCAGGGGCAGGGCTCGCGGGCCCCGACGACCGGGATCTCACCGTCCGTCAGCTGCGGCTGGTTCTTGGGGGCTTTGGGGGCCTTCTTGCCCATGGCGCGGTTCTCCCGATCGGCGGACTAGCTTCCGCCGGAAGCGTAGTGCGGAACCGGCCCCGACTCGCGTCGGCAGGGCTCACCCGGCCGCCGCCGCCGAGTCCGCCTCCCGGCGCGCGTGCCGGGCCCGCACCCGCAGCACGGCCCAGACCGTCTGCTCGCCGGGGGCGCTGCGCACGCCCCAGTCCATCGCCAACTGCCCGACGATGCCCAACCCGCGGCCGCCCCGCGCGGTGAGCGAGGGACTGGACCGCATCGGCCTGGTGTGGCCGCCGCCGTCGGTGACCTCGACCGTCAGCAGGCCGTCGCTGTGCAGTTCCCAAGCGACCACCACGCGCCCGTCCGACAGCTCCTCGACCTCGGCGCCCTCGTCGCCGTCGCCCGGTATCCGGGCCGGCTCCGCCGCGGCCAGCGGCCGGGCGTGCCGGCACGCGTTGCTCAGCAGTTCCGACAGGACCAGCACCGCGTCGTCGATGACCCCCTCGGGTACCCGGTGCTCTCCGAGCTCTCTGCGCATCCGCCGACGTACCGCCCCGACACTGGCCGGACCATGGGGCACAGCCATGGTCGACGAGGAAGTCGGCACATCACGCGCCATCACGAGCGCCACCCCCGGACCTCCTCCTTCGCCTTTCGCCAGGGTGTGAATGCCCGGTCGGAACACGGCGGAAACGAGGGGACACGCAGGCTGTGGCGCCTTTCACCATGGCCGGAAAGGACTATTCACGATGCGTAGTCATTTCGTCACTCTGAGTTTTGGCCAAGGGGTACGCACGCGCGAGACTCCACCATTTTCCGGCCAATTCCCTCACCTTTTTGGCTGATATCCGCAGCTGAGGGGCGTCCGTCCGTTTACGCACCCTTGCGGGCGGCCAGATGCTCGATCACCCGCAGCGGGTGGTTGCTGATGATCGCGTCGACGCCGAGCTCCAGGCAGAGCTCGATGTCCGCCACCTCGTCCACGGTCCACACGTGCACCTGCTGCCCCGCCCGTTGCAGCGCCCGCACGTAGCCCGGGTTGGCCCGCACCAGGTCGATCCCCGGCCCGGCGATCCGCGCCCCGTAGGGCAGGCTGCCGTCGCGCAGCCAGGGCAGCACCCGCTCGGTCAGGAACACCGTCGGCAACTCCGGTGCGGCGTCCCGGATCCGACGCAGCGACAGCTGACTGAAGCTCATCACCCGTACCGGAGAGCCGGTTCGGACCAGGTCGAACCGGCGCAGCAGCTCCAGCAGCCGCTTCTCCACCAGCCCGGCGTACCGGGTGGGGTGCTTGGTCTCGACGGCCAGCTCCACCCGGCGCCCGGCGTCGGCGTGCAGCTCCAGCAGGCGCTCCAGGGTCAGCACACGGGTGTGCTCCGGGCCGGTCCAGTCGGCCTCCTCCGGGCCGTTGCGCCAGTTGCCGAAGTCGAGCTGGGAGAGCTCCGCCAGCTCCAGTGTGGACACCACGCCCTTGCCGTTGGAGGTCCGGTCGACCGTGCGGTCGTGCACGCACACCAGATGCCCGTCGGCGGTCAGCCGGACGTCGCACTCGAGGCCGTCCGCGCCCTGCTCGATCGCCAGCTGGTAGGCGGCGAGGGTGTGCTCCGCGTACGTCCCGGACGCGCCCCGGTGCGCGATGACGCTTGGTTCCCGTTCCACGGGCATCAGCGTAGGCGGCCCAGGTGACCGGAACGTGAACCCCTGCTCCGGACGGGGCCCGCTACCGCCTGGCCCGAAGGGCCAGCGGGAAGGTGAGCAGGCCCGCCGCGAGGAAGGAGAACAGGGAGGCCGAGGTCCAGAAGGTGGCATGAACGCCCGTCACCTGGGAGGCATGCCCCCAGAAGGCCGGCCACCAGCCGCCCCAACCCGTCAGCGCCGCAGGCGCGATGAGCTGGTAGACCGCGAAGCCCACCGCCCACGGCAGCAGCATGACCCACCGGGTCGGCGCGTCCTGCGCCATGTTCCAGCCGTCCTGCCCCCGGCCCGCGCCGAAGAAGAAGTCCACCGCCAGCACCGCCGACAGCGGCACGAACACCGCGCCGATCAGGCTGAGGAAGCCGTAGTAGCCGGAGAAGTCCTTCACCAGCAGCCCCAGCACGGTCACCAGCGCGCCGATGCCCAGCGACAGCACGCGCCGGTCCACCCGCGGCAGCAGGTTGTGCACCGACATCGCCGTGGAGTAGACGTTCGCGAAGCTCTGGTCGGTCTCCCGCAGCACCAGCACCGCGAAGAACAGCCATCCGGCCGTCACGCCCGTGAAGGTCGAGAAGATCTTGTTCGCGTCCCCGCCGACCTGCACCAGGGCGATCATCCCCAGCACGTAGCACCAGACCTGCGCCACGGTGTATCCGGTGAAGGTGCCCCAGAAGGAGCCCTTCGGGCTGCGGGCGTGCCGGGTGTAGTCGGCGGCCAGCGGCACGAAGGAGATGGACACCGCGATCACGTAGTCCGTGGCCGGGAGGAAGCCGTTCCAGTTCCCGGGGGCCGGGTCGTGCACCCCGCGGCGGGCCAGCTCCACGGTGAACCAGAGCATCGCCAGCGCCACCGCGACCGCCACGTAACGGCGCAGCAGCGCGATGGCGCCCAGCGGACGGATCGTCAGGGCCGTGGTGACCACGCCCGCCAGCAGCACGTAGAGCCAGTGCGGGCCGCCGTCGAACAGCGACTCCGCGCCCAGCGCGATCACCGTCAGCTCGTACACGCCCCAGCCGACGCACTGCACGATGTTCAGCACCGTCGGCACGTAGCTCAGCCGGGTACCGAACAGGCCGCGCAGGATCGCCATCGCGGGCGCGCCGGTCTTCGCGCCGATCAGCGCGGCGACGCCGAGCATCAGCGTCCCGATCACGGTGCCCAGCACGATCGCGGTGACCGAGGCCGCCAGGGACAGGTCCTTCCCGCTCGCGGTGACCAGCACGGTCGCGGCGCTCTGGAAGCCGATCAGGCTGATGCCGAGGTTGGTCCAGAAGGCGGCCTGGTCCCGGAAGCCCAGCGTCCGCGGCGGCTGGGTGTCCAGCACCAGCGGTGCCTCGACGGCGGCGGCCGTTCCGCTCTTCCCACTCGTCTCAAGGGTCGACGACATGCGTCTGCAGCGCTCCCTACGCCGGCATTACCCGGTCAGGTTCAGGCGGTCGGCGCTCCGGTTCCCGCTGCGCCCTCTCAGCCTGGAGGTTGGTCCAAGCTCCCGCGGTGGTGTGTGTGGTTGTGTGTGCGTGATGCGGTGTGGTGCGGTCACATCGTAGGACCGCGCCCGGCCGGGTCCAAGCCCACGGCTTGGTCTTACGATGCCCCGACAAGCTCTGCGGAATGCTGGGGACGATCGGTCCCGTGTGGGTCCCGTACGAAGGAGGACATTCGTGAGCACCGAGCACGAGGGTGACCGGCAGGAGTCGGCCGGGCCCGCCCCCGCTGCGTCACCGGCGGCCGATGCCGAACCCACCGTCGTGCAGCCGGCGGCCCCGCCCGCGCCGACGGTCGAGCCCCCCGCCGACCCCACTCTTGCGGACTTCCCCCCGCCCGTCCCCGCCGCTCCGGCGACTCCGCCGGCCGCCCCGCCGCCCGCTCCCGTGCCTTCCGCGCCCGAGCAGCCCTACGCGGCCCCTGAGCAGCCTTACGCGGCGCCCGTCACCGCCGACACCGCCGTGCACGGCGCCTACGCCACAACCGCGATGCCGCAGCAGCACCCTGACGCACCGTCAGCGCCGCCGCAGCCGACCGTCGTCTACGGCGCGCCCGTCCCGCCCCCGCCCGCGGCCCCGCCCGGGCAGCCGCCGTACCACAACGGCCCGCTCTGGGGCGCCGGCGTGCCGGTGGACCAGCCGAAGCCCAGGAAGAAGCGCCGCGGCGGTTTCATCGCCCTGCTCGCGGCCACCGCGGTCATCGCCGGCGCCATCGGCGGGGCGATCGGCTCCGCCATCGAGGACCAGGACTCCGGCTCCTCCGGCAGCAGCACCAGCACGGTGATCACCCCGACCACCGACCCCAACGCGCAGAGCCGCCCGGCCGGCAGCATCGCCGCCATCGCGGCGAGGGCGCTGCCCAGCGTGGTCACCATCGAGGCCAGCGGCTCCTCGGAGTCGGGGACCGGCACCGGGTTCGTCTACGACACCGAGGGTCACATCCTGACCAACAACCACGTGGTCGCCCCGTCGGTCAACGGCGGCAAACTGACGGTCAAGTTCTCCGACGGCTCCAGCTACCCGGCCTCCATCGTCGGCCGCGCGCAGGGGTACGACGTCGCCGTCATCAAGCTGACGCAGACCCCGCGGGAGAAGCTGACCCCGCTTCCGCTCGGCGACTCGGACAAGGTCGCCGTCGGCGACGCGACGATCGCCATCGGCGCGCCCTTCGGCCTGTCCGGGACGGTCACCTCCGGCATCATCAGCGCCAAGAACCGCCCGGTCGCCTCCGGCGACGAGACCGGCGCGCAGACGTCCTACATGAACGCGCTGCAGACGGACGCCTCGATCAACCCGGGCAACTCCGGCGGCCCGCTGATGAACGCCTCCGGCCAGGTCATCGGCATCGACTCGGCCATCCAGTCCACCGGGAGCAACGTCGGCGGCGGCCAGTCCGGCTCGATCGGCCTCGGCTTCGCCATCCCGATCAACCAGGCGAAGCGGGTGGCCGAGCAGCTGATCAGGACGGGCACGCCCATCTACCCGATCATCGGCATCCTGCGCGACGACAGCTACACCGGCGACGGCGCCAAGATCGCCTCCGGCCCGGTCCAGGGCACCCCGGCGGTCACCCCCGGCGGCCCGGCCGACCAGGCCGGCCTGAAGCCGGGCGACATCATCACCAAGTTCGACGGCGTCATCATCGACAGCGGTCCGACCCTGGTCAGCGAGATCTGGTCGCACCAGCCCGGCGACAAGGTCGCCGTCACCTACACCCGCAACGGCCAGACGCACGAGACCACGCTGACGCTGGGCTCCCGCAAGGGCGACCAGTAACGGCTCACACCCACCCCTCTTCTCGTGAGAAGATCCCTGGGCGGCGTCCCCCGCGGACGCCCCCAGGGAGTCGTGCCCGAGCGGCCTAAGGGAACGGTCTTGAAAACCGTCGTGGCGGCGACGTCACCGTGGGTTCAAATCCCACCGACTCCGCACGTGAGCGGCCCCCGGTCAGCCAAGTCGGCCGGGGGCCGTGTCGCTGCCCCCCGCCGAACAGGTCGGGGGGAGGCGTGAGTTGAATGCCGAGGGCGCCGTCGCGCTCAACCACGCGGCCGGGACCACGTCCCGGTGGGGACCGTCGCAGCCCTGGCCAAGGGGGACGCCGGCTCTCCGCGGTGGACCGCTTGGGGCTGTCCTCCTGGCCGGTGTACAAGCGGACCTGGACCCCGGAGGGTGCGGGACCGCACTGCTCGCCCTCGGGGCCGGGCACCGCGGTCGTGCTCTGTCTGGTCCGAAGCATCCACGAGGTCGACGAGTACAACCTGTCCGGCGGTCCCTGACCGCTCGGCCGACGCCGTGACCGCCGCCCCTGCCGCTCAGTCGGGGGTCGGCACCAGCGACGAGATCTCCGCGTTGAGGCTCCGCCGCTCCGACTCGGTGACGAAGGGCAGGACCGCGCCGCAGTCCAGGCAGATCCGGGCGCGCCCGGCCTCGAAGGTGGGGCGCAGCTGGAAGAGGCGCGTCCGGGGGAATCTGACGAGCAGCCGGGTCCCCTGAGCGCCGCCCGTCACTTCGAGGTCTCCCAGCGGGCTCAGCCGCTCGGAACTGCATATGCCGCATTTCATGCGGCGGATGCTATCCCGGCCCCTCCGGGCGGCACATCGGGCCGGCTGACCGGACGCCGCCGCGTAGGCTCCGTTGCGGGTTGCGCTGCCTGAGGGGGGACACCTTGCCCGTCGTCTCGATCGTCACGCCGGTCTTCGGCGCGTCGGTGAACTATCTGACCGAGGCTCACCACAGCCTGCTGGCACAGGACTTGCCCGCCGGATGGGACTGGGAGTGGCTGGTCCAGGAGGACGGCGACGGGGGCACCGTCCGTGACCGCCTGCCCGACGACCCCCGCATCCGCTTCGGCGCGGCACGCCACGGGGGCCCGCACGTGGCGCGGACGATGGCGCTCGCCCGGGCCCGGGGGCCACTGGTGAAGAATCTGGACGCCGACGACGTGCTGCCGCCCGGCACACTCGCCCGGGACATCCACACCCTCACGGCCGATCCCGACGTGGCATGGACGACTTCGCGCGTTCTTGACCTGCTCCCCGACGGCAGCACCGTGGGCTTCGACGCCGACCCGCCGCAGGGCAGGATCGAACGCGGGGCGGTGATCGCGCACTGGAAGCGCCACGACCATCGCCCCCAGGTGCACCCCGCGACGCTGTGCCTGCGCACCGAGCTGGTGCTCGCCCTCGGCGGCTGGATGGCGCTGCCCGCCTCGGGGGACACCGGGCTGCTGCTCGCCGCGAACGCGGTGAGCACGGGCTACTTCCACGCCGAGGTCGGCCTGCTGTACCGCAAGTGGCCCGGCCAGCACACCGCCCACGTGGCCCACTCGCACCACGAACGCGACGAGCGGATCGGCGTCATCGAACGCCGGGCGGACGCCATGCTCGCGACCGGTTGGCACTTCCAGTCGAGCGCCCAACCGGCGGGATAGGGCCGAAGTTCCCCAGGTGGGAGGAACGGCCGTCGGCAGTAAGGGGCTTGGTGGAGCGGAGCGTGGTCCCGCCCGCGCGCATCGGCCTGTGCCGGGCGCATGGATGCCCGCCGCAGGCGGGAAGCCGGCCGCACGCCGTTTCTTCCGCGTCTCGTCAACCATCGTGACCGGCCCGGGCATTTCCGGGTTGCGGCAGTCGGCGCGCCGACATTCGCGAAGTTGCGCGGCCTGACGGGCGGCTACTCGTCCGAGGTCAGATGCGCCGACCTTCGCCGACTCTCCCGCCGCGCAACGGCGTTGCCGCACGTCAGTCGCGCGGGCGTGAGCGAATGGCTCGTGCGCCCCGTCCGTGCGATGCCGTGCGCCTGGGGTCCTCCAAGTGCCGCCTGGGCAGAAGCGTTCCGGCACGAACTTCGGGGGTCTATTCCTCCGCCCTCCAGAATCACGCGCATGGGCGAAAAGCGCCGGTAGCCATGGCTATATGTCGATTCCGTGCGGAAGCCTTGCAGTGCGACGTCGCAGGCCGGGCAGGCCCGCGCCAGGCCACTTGCGGACTGCCCAACCGCCCTTGGCAGCACGCCAGTCACACCGCATGGAGGATCGCATGTCCCGTATCCGCACCGCCCTCGTCGCCGTTCCGCTCGCCGCCTTCGCGCTGATCGCCGGCGCCGGTGCGGCCGCAGCCGACAACGGGGCCTTCGCGGGCGAGGGCTCCAGCAGCTCGGTCGTCTCGAACGTCGGGAGCGGCAACGTCTCCGGCTGGGTGGACGGCAACACCACCTGGACCCAGCAGACCGCCACCGGCGCCGGGGCCACCAACTCCAACAACACCCTCTCCGTGAAGGGCAACAGTGGTGCGATCTGGGCCAACCAGGTCAACCACACGGTGACCCTGAACTTCTGATCCCGGCCGAGCTGCGGCCCCCGGCGCCCACCCGGGAGCCGCGGCGCAGGCATGTCCCGACCGAAAATGCTTTGCCGCCGCTCGGGGCCGCCCCACAGAATCCGGAGCATGACCGACTTTCAGTGGCGATCCATCGAACTCGCCGACATCGAGTCCTGGTTGACGCTGCTGGAGGCCATCGAGGCGGTCGACCAGGAGCACGAGCACTACAGCGTCGACCAGTTGCGCGAGTGGCTCACCGATCCCGACATCGACCGCGAACGCGGCACCGTCGGCGTGTGGGACGGCGATCGGATGGTGGGTTACGCCCGCCTGCGCTGCCGTAGCGCCGCCACGGACGAGCATCTGATGTTCGCCCAGGGCGCGGTCCACCCGGAGTACCGGGGCCGCGGGCTGGGCGGCGCACTGCTGCGCTGGCAGGAGGAGCACGCCCCGGCACTGCACCGTGCCCGCTACCCCGAGCTGCCGCTCAAGCTCTACGGGGCCAGCAAGCAGGGCCAGGAGGACTCCACCGCGCTCTACAAGGCGTACGGCTTCGAGGTCGGCCGCTGGTTCTTCGACATGGTCTGCGACCTCACCACCGCGCAACTGCCCGGCGACCAGCTGCCGGAGGGGGTCGCCAGCGTGCCGTTCGCCGCGGAGCGCCGCGCCGACGGGCTGGCGGTGCGCAACGACTCCTTTCGTGACCACTGGGGCTCCACCCCGGCCACGGAGGCGAGTTGGGAGCACAGCACCTCCGGTTCCGCCTCCCGGCCCGAACTGAGCCGGATCGCCTACGACGACGCCACGGGCGAGGCGCTGGCCATCGTCCTCGCGGAGGAGTACGAGCAGGGCCCCGGGGCTCCCGGCCGCGAGCTGTACATCGCGCTCGTCGGGACACGGCGCGCGGCCCGCAAGCGGGGGATCGCATCCGCGCTGCTGACGGAGGTGCTGCGCGCCGGGCAGGCGGAGGGCTACGCACTGTCCAGCCTCGGCGTCGACGCCGACTCCCCGACCGGCGCTCTGGGCCTCTACCAGCGCTTGGGCTACACGCCCCGCGAGACGTGGCTCTCCCAGCTCAAGCCGGTCGCCTTCTGACGTTCCGTCAACCTGTGCGCCTCGCACGGGCGGGCATGCCGTCCCTGCCGTGCGGGGCGCGTCAGCGTTCGGTGAGGGTCGTGCCCGCACTGGCGGCGATGACGCAGGCGATGCCGGACAGCTGGACGAGGGTCAGGTACTGGCCCAGGACGACCAGTCCGACGAGGGCGCTGACCGCGGGCTCCATGCTGGCGATCACGCTGAACACCCGCTGCCCGAGCCGCCGCACCGCGGTCATCTCCAACATGTAGGGCAGCAGCGGGAACAGCAGCGCCACGCCCGCCACTTCGAGCAGCGGGAGCCACGGGCGGTCGGACCGCGCCAGCGCGTGCGCCGCCTCCGGCAGTCCGACGGGGGCGGTGGCCAGTGCGGCGACGGTGAGCGAGAGGGCCAGTCCTTCGAAGCCGGTGAAGGCCGAGCCGACCGTGTGCGTCAGCAGGATGTATCCGCCCAGGCAGACGGCCGCCCCCACGGCACAGGTCAGGCCGACCGGGTCGAGCCCGCCCCGGCCGGCACCGGCCCCGACCAGGGTGAGCAGCACCACGCCGACCCCGGCGAGCAGCGCCCACAGCACATGGCCCACGCGCCGGGCGAAGAGCAGGGCGACGGTCAGCGGGCCGAGGAACTCGATGGTCGCGGCGGTGCCCATGGGCAGCCGGTCGACAGCGGCCGCGAACATCAGGGTCATGCCCGCCGAGGCGAGGCCGAGCAGCGCCGCCGCGCCGAGCGCCCGCGGGCTGCGGCCGCGCAGCCGGGGCCGGTTGACGAGCAGCAGCAGTCCGGCGGCGACCAGCAGCCGCAACGAGGTGGTTCCGGCCACGCCGAGCACCGGGAACAGCGGGGTCGACAGGGCGATGCCGGTCTGCACGGTGAGCATGGCCGCCAGACAGAACAGCGGCGCCGGGACCGAGTCCAGACGCCGCTGCCGGGTGGAGGCCGTGACCGGGCCGGCACCGGGCGGCGCCACCGCTCGCTCGCTCCAGCCGCCGTGCTCCTCAAGAGGGGTCACGGACACCGACGGGGTCTGGCTGGAGGCGGACATGCCGTCGAGTATGGCGTAAGGACCATACATGCGGCAAACCGCTTACTTCCGCGTGTTATATACGACTATTCATGGCATTTGACTGAGCATCAGGTGTGACCTCGTTGCGCACCGCAGCCGCGGCCGCACTGGCTGCCGTGCTGCTCACTGTGACCTCCGCGCTCCCGGGTGCGGCCGCCGAAGCCTCCGCCGCCATGCCGCAGACCTTTGACGGGCAGGCGTTCGACACCTGCAGCGCACCCGATCTGACGTTGCTTCAGGCCTGGCGCACGACCTCGCCCTACCGGGCCGTCGGCATCTACATCGGCGGCAGCAACCGTGCCTGTGCCCAGCCACAGCTCAATCACGCCTGGACGCGCGCCGCCAACGCCCAGGGCTGGAAGCTGCTGCCGCTCTACGTCGGCTCGCAGGCGCCCTGCGTCCGCAACCCGCGGATCACTCCCGACCGGCGGATAGACCCCAAGCGGGTGCTGACGCAGGCTCAGCAGCAGGGCCGCGACGCCGTCAACGCGGCACGGGCCCTCGGCATCGGCCCTGGCTCCCCGATCTACCTCGACATGGAGTCCTATCCGCGGGGCAGCGGGGCCTGCACCCTCGCGGTGCTGCGCTTCACCGCGGCCTGGACCCAGGCTCTCCACGCGGCGGGCTACCTCTCGGGCTTCTACTCCAGCGCCGACTCCGGCATCGCCGACCTCGCCGCAGCCGCCCTGGAGCCGGCCTCGCGCCGCTCGGCCGGCTCCTACCCCGACGCCGTCTGGTACGCCCGCTGGGACGCACGCAACGACACCTCCGGCTACCACGCCCTGCCCAGCGGGGGCTGGGCCGGCCACCGCCGAGTCCACCAGTACCGAGGGGGGATCACCGAGCGCTACGGGGGCCGCGCGGCGAACATCGACCGCAACGCCGTCGACGCCCCGGTCGCCCTGGTGCGATAGCGCCGGGTGCGGTGCTGCCCAGCGGCGGGCGGCCGCCTGGAGACGCGTGGAGGCGGGCGGAGGCGGGGCGGGCTCTTCCCAGGTGCGGGCGGCAGGTCCAGAATTCCGCTACCGGCAGGTAGGCCGATGGGCGCAGGTCAAGGAGGACCCCCAGTGCGAAGCACCATGCAGGACGTCCCACTCACCGTGTCGCGGATCCTCGCGCACGGCTCCACGTTCCATGGCTCGGCCACGGTGTCCACCTGGACCGGGGACGGGGTCGAGTCCCGGACCTTCGCCGAGGTCGGCGCCCGGGCCGCACAGCTCGCCCACGCCCTGCGCGACGAACTCGGCGTCACCGGCGACCAGCGGGTGGCCACCCTGATGTGGAACAACACCGAGCACCAGGAGGCCTACCTCGCCGTCCCCTCCATGGGCGCGGTGCTGCACACCCTCAACCTGCGGCTGCCCGGCCACCAGCTCGCCTTCATCGTCAACCACGCCGCCGACCACGTGGTCCTGGTCAACGGCAGCGTGCTGCCGCTGCTCGCGGCGGTACTGCCGCACCTGCAGCCGACGCTCCGTCACATCGTGGTGGTCGGTCCCGCCGACCCCGCCCTGCTCGACGCGTTCAGCACGGCGGGGATCGCGGTCCATGACTACGAGCAGCTGATCGCCGACCGGCCCACCAGCTACCCCTGGCCGCAGGACCTCGACGAGCGCAGCGCCGCCGCGCTCTGCTACACCTCCGGCACCACCGGGGACCCGAAGGGCGTGGCCTACAGCCACCGCTCCGTCTACCTGCACTGCATGCAGGTGGTGTCGGCGGAGAGCTTCGCCTTCAACTCGCGGGACAAGCTGCTGCCGGTCGTGCCGATGTTCCACGTCAACGCCTGGGGTCTGCCGCACGCCGCCTTCATGGTGGGCACGTCCATCCTGATGCCGGACCGCTTCCTGCAGCCCGACCACCTGGCTCGCATGATCGACAGGGAGCACCCGACCGTCAGCGGCGCCGTCCCCACGATCTGGACCGGACTCCTCGCCGAACTGGACCGCGGCAGCTACGACACCTCCTCGCTGCGGCGGGTGGTCATCGGCGGCTCCGCCTGCCCGCCCTCGCTGATGAAGGCCTTCGAGGAGCGGCACGGCATCCCGCTGGTGCACGCCTGGGGCATGACGGAGACATCCCCGCTGGGCACCGTCTCGCTGCCCCCGGCCGGGGTCAGCGGCGAGGAGGAGTGGGCCTACCGGCTCACCCAGGGCCGCTTCCCCTCCTCCGTCGAGCCCCGGCTGATCGGGCCGGACGGCACGCCGCTGCCCTTTGACGGCCAGTCAGCGGGCGAGCTGGAGGTCCGTGGCCCCTGGATCGCGGGCGCCTACTTCGGCGACGACGAGAACGGCGAGCTGAGCGACAAGTTCAGCCCGGACGGCTGGCTGCGCACCGGCGACGTGGGCACCATCAGCCCGGACGGCTTTCTGACGCTGACCGACCGCGCCAAGGACGTGATCAAGTCCGGCGGCGAGTGGATCTCCAGCGTCGAGTTGGAGAACCAGCTGATGGCCCACCCGGCGGTGCTGGAAGCGGCGGTCGTCGCCGTCCCGGATGAGAAGTGGGGCGAGCGGCCGCTGGCGACCGTGGTCCTCAAGCCCGGCGCGACAGCCGACTTCGCCGAGCTTCGGGCGTTCCTGGCCGAACGGGTCGCCTCCTGGCAGCTGCCCGAGCGCTGGTCCCTGATCGAGGCGGTGCCCAAGACCTCCGTCGGCAAGTTCGACAAGAAGGTGATCCGGCGAGAGTACGCGGACGGCGAGCTGAAGGTCGCTTACCTCGGCAAGGACGGCCGGGACGTGAGCTGACGCTGTGTCAGCAGTGCTGCGCCCTCGGATGTTTCACGTGGAACAGTGGAGCAACCGAGGGCGCGTGGTCCGCCGGCCTCAAGCCTCCGTCGCGGAGGCGATCTTGCCCAGCAGGTCCACGATGCGCGCCTGCACCTCGGGGCTGGTCGAGCGTTCGGCGAAGAAGAGCATGCTCGCCCCGGTACTCAGCCCGCGCCGCTGCTCCCGGTCGTCCACCACGGAGGTGTAGACGACCAGCGGGGTGCGGTAGAGCCGGTGGCTGCCGCGCAGCCAGTCGATGATCCCCTGCCGGCGGCGGCGGATCAGCATGAGGTCCATCACGACCAGGTTGGGCTGCACGCTGCTGGCCCTGGAGACGGCGTCGTTCTCCGAGGGCGTGTGCTCCACCTGCATGCCGCGCCGCTCCAGCGAGGCGGTGAAGGCCCCCGCGATGTCCTGGTCCTGCTCGACCAGCAGCACCCGCGGGGCGTGCCGCTCGCTGTCGCGCGGCGCCAGGGCCCGCAGCAGCACGGCGGGATCGGCGCCGTAGACCGCCTCGGGCGCGGCCAGGCCCAGACCCG
The DNA here is from genome assembly GCF_042658505.1 of Streptacidiphilus monticola. Taxonomy (NCBI): domain Bacteria; kingdom Bacillati; phylum Actinomycetota; class Actinomycetes; order Kitasatosporales; family Streptomycetaceae; genus Streptacidiphilus; species Streptacidiphilus monticola. The sequence continues at coordinate 35,810 of NZ_JBHSQJ010000117.1, forward strand.
CCGTCACCAGCATCGGCACCTCGGCGTCGCCGCTGGCCGTGCGGAGGGTCTGCAGCGCGCTCCGGGTGATCGGCCCGGTGAGCGGGTCCACGAAGAGCGCGGCCGGACGGGTCGGCGCCTGAGCCTCCACCTCCTCGCGCGAACTGACCAGCACCGGGCCGAAGCCGCGGGCCCGCAGCGCCTGCTCGGTGGCGGGCTCCGGCTCGGGCCACACCAGCAGCCGACGCGGCCCCGCGCTCTCCTCCCGGGCCGCCGGTACCAGAGCCGGCAGCGGCACCCCCTGCGGCGGCGTCTGCACCGCCTGCAGCGGAGACTGCGCCAGGCTCATCACGCCGGTGTTGCCGCTGCCCGCCGCCGGGACGTCCGGCGCCCCGTGGAACGGCTGAACGGCCGCGTGCCGACTCCGACTGACCTGCACCCCACGGCCGTTGGTGCGGGTGCTGCTCTCCCGCGACCCCGACTCCTGCTGGTCCGGCGTGCCCGCATGGGCGGGCGCCGACGGCCAGGACTGCGAGATCGGCGTCATCGGGGCGGGGGGCGCCAGCGGCGCGGGCGCCATCGGCTCGGCAGGCTGCAGCGCCGCCGAGGACAGGTCGTGGTCCGGCGCGGGGGCTGACGACTCGTCACCGGCCGCCGGCCCCAGGGCGAGCCGTCGCCGGCGCCCGCCCGTGGAGCGCCGCTCCGGTACGACGGCGCTGCCCGCGGGCGGCAGCGCGTGCTCCAGGCCGGGATACACCGGCGCGCCGATCAGCCCGGGGAAGGAGCCGTCCGGCCCCTGCGGGTGATCCGCCTGCGACTGCTCCGGTTCCTGCTGCGGCCGCGGCGGACGGATCACCTCGGGCTCGGGCAGGCGGTTGCGCCGCCGCGACCGGTCGGTGCCCTCCGCCTGGCCCTGCATCCCGTCGACCGCCCCTGGGGCGGCGGTCGCGTCCTCCTCGGGCGCCCGCCTGGCCGCGGGCAGCGCCGGGGCGGCCTCGGCCGCGTACCCGTCCCCCTGCTCCGGACGGCCCCGACGCCGGTGCCCGGTCCGTGCCTGACCGCCGCCCTGTGACTGGCCCTCCCGCTCCTGACGGCCCGTCGGCTCGGAGCTCGCGGACCCGGCCGACCCGGAGAGCTCCGCGGGCAGTTCGGGCAGCAACGTCGTCGCGTTCTCGCGCGGCGGCGCCGGCGGCCGGAAGACGGGCGCCGCGTCCGGATCCAGTGGCAACTCGACCACATAGGTCACGCCCTGACGTCCCGGCAGCTCATGCGCCTGCAGCACCCCGCCGTGGCGCTCCACGATGCCCCGGGCCAGCGGCAGGTGCACCCCGCCGCCCTGGCCGGGGCCGCGGACCTCCACCCGGGCCACCTCGCCGCGCTGTGCGGCCGCTATCACCACGGTCCGGTCCGACTCGGCGCCCGCCGCCAGGCCGGAGGCCACGCCGACCGCCATGCCGTAGAGCCCGTGCGGCCCGGCGGCGGCGGTCGAGGTCCCGTCCAGGATGGCGACGTCCGCGATCAGATGGGCCAGCGCGTCCACCAGCCGTGCCTCGTCCACGACCAGCTCGACCGGCGAGGGGTGCACCGAGAACTCCACCCGGCCGACCCCGATCAGCTCGGTCGCCGCCCGGACCGCCTGGTCCACCACCCGGTCCAGCCCGACCGGACGCCGGTCCAGCTGCTCGGTGCCGCGCTCCAGGGCCTCGTCCAGCCGCTGGTACTCGAGCACCCCGTCCACCAGCCGCGCGGTGCGCCGGCATTCGTCGGCGAGGCGGCGCAGCACCCAGTTCGCCTCCGGCCACAGCTGACCGGCCGGGTCGCGGGCCAGCTGCTCCAGGGTCTCGTCGAGCCGGTCCAGCGGCCCGCGCAGCTCGTGCTCCAGCAGCGCGCCGAGCTGCCGGTGACGCTCCGTCAGGGCGCGGAAGGCGGACCGGTCCGAGAAGGTCATCACCGCGCCGACCAGCTGCTCGCCGTCCCGCACCGGCGCCGTCGCCAGCTCCACCGGCACCGGCCGCCCGTCCTTGCGCCACAGCACCGCGTTCTTCACCCGGTGCCGGCGCCCCGAGCGGAGCGTGTCCATCAGCGGGGACTCCTCCGGCGGCAGCGGGGCGCCGTCCGGCCGCGAGTGCATGACCAGCGGCAGCAGCTCCTGCCCGCCCAACTCGCTGGCCCGGTGCCCGAGCAGGTGCGCGGCGGCCGGGTTGACCAGAACCACGCGTCCGTCGTTGTCCACGCCGACGACGCCCTCGGCGGCGGCGCGCAGGATCATCTCGGTCTGCTTGTGCTGACGACGCAGCTCGGCCTCGACCTCCAGACGGGCCGTCAGGTCGCGCACGGTGATCAGCAGCAGCTCGCGGTCGCTGCCCCGGCCGTAGGAGGAGATCGAGCCGTAGCTGTCGAAGCTGCTGCCGGAGCCCCCGCTCAGTCCGAAGCCGATGCCGTCGTGCTCGAACTCGTGGGCCAGCACCTCGACGGTGAACTCGGATCCGTCGGTACGCCGGGCCGTCATCCGCACGGCGGTGTCGTCGTCCGCCCCGCCCTCGGGTCGCATGGAGCCGGGGATCCGGCTCGGGTCGAACTCCGGCAGCAGCGACAGCACACCCCGGCCGACCAGGGACGTCCCGGGCGCCTGCAGGCTGCGCACGGCGGCGGAGTTCGCGTCCACGACGGTGCCGTTGCTGTTCACCAGCAGCAACGCGTCCGGAAGAGCGTCGAGTATGGCTGCGAGGCGAGCAGTGCCTCGGTTCGGCCTGCTGCTCACGACGACAGGTCCTCCTACTCACGTGCGTGTGCTGCCGGTCGGCCCGTGGGGCTGTCCGAGCACTATCCCATTGTTTTTGCGCCTGCGGCGACCCGCCTAGTAACGTGTCCGGGGGTTGGCCGCACCCGCCAGGGTTGTGGCATCATCCCTGCAGAAGGTTGTGATCGCCAGTCGGTCGACCATGATCCTCTGTGGAGGCGTCGCCTAGTCCGGTCTATGGCGCCGCACTGCTAATGCGGTTTCGGGGTTACTCCTGATCGAGGGTTCAAATCCCTCCGCCTCCGCCACCAAGGCCCGCCCTGCTCCGCAGGGCNGCTTTCCCGGCGTCCCCGCCGAGGTCCGGCTGCCCCTCCCCTCCCGCCGCGGTGCCGACACCCCGGCTGCCCCCTCTAAGCAACACCCCAGCTCAGGGCCCGCGGTAACCCGTTTTGGCGTCCGGGCCGCCCTCGTGTAATGTTCTTCTCGTCAGGCCGACGGGGCCGACGAAAGAAAGCCCCGGACAGCAGGACAGGCGCTCGTAGCTCAACGGATAGAGCATTTGACTACGGATCAAAAGGTTGCAGGTTCGAATCCTGCCGAGCGCACCACATAGCAGCAGGTCAGAGGCCCTGATCCTTGGAAGGCGGATCGGGGCCTTCGTCGTGTCGTCTCACAAGTTCTCACACTTCGTCAGCAAGGCGGCTTAGCTGAGCAGTTCGGCCAGCTTCTCCGACCCGGCCATCAGAGACTGCGGATCGGGGTGCACGTAGATCCTCTTCGTGAACGAGAGGTCGCTGTGTCCCGCCCATGCGGAGACCACGGTGTCGGGCACGCCGTTGTTCGCCATCCACGGGAGACAGGCATGCCGGGCGTCGTACAGCCGCACCTTCCTGACTCCCGCCGCGGCCATGAGCTTGTACGCCTCCCGGCGCAGTTTGTCCGTCTTGAACGGCCTCCCCAGCTCGTCGACCAAGACGTAGCCGCTGTTCTCGTAGCCTTCGCCGGCCTGGAGGCGTTCAGCGGCCTGCAGAGTCTTGAACGACTTGAGCGCGCGGTGGACGGGTGCTGGCAGGGGTAGCTTCCGCTTCCCGGCCTCGGTCTTCGTCTGCTTCTCGATCACCTTCGAGCGCTGGCCGCGTTCGAGGGTCTTGTCGTAGACGAGAGTCCGGGTGTTCTCGATCGCCACGGTTCCGGCGCCCTCGAGGTCGACGTCCTCGTCCCACCGCAACCCGCAGACCTCGGCGGGCCGTTCGGCGATCAGCGCGAGCATCATCGGCGCGTACAGCCGGTGATCCTTGATCGCGGCCAGGAAGGTTTTTACCTCGGTCTCGTCCCAAGGGCGCCGGATGGCCCTGATCGCCCATCTCGGCATCTGGAACCACTTCCACAACCAGATCATCGGGGACCGCGAAGGCCGTCTGGAACGCCGTCGCCGGGTTCTTCACCACCGTGTGGAACGACATCGTCCGAGGCGTCCGAGCCATCTGGAACCTGATCTACCAGGCCGTGGTGAGGCCCGTCGAAGCGATGTGGCACTTCATGCAGCCCGTGATCCGGGCGATCCGACCGCCTGGAACGACATCCTCGCCGGGGCCCGCGCCGTGTGGAACCTGGTGAAAGCCGCCCTGATCAACCCGATCACGGAGGCCTGGCACACGATCACCAGCACCGTCTCGAAGATCGGCTCCGCGATCGGCTCTGGCCTGTCGAAGGCGTGGACCGCGGTGAAGGACATCGGCTCGAAGTTCCTGTCCATCGGGGCGTCGATCGTCGAGGGCATCATCAACGGCGTTGAGAACGCGGCCAGCTCCCTGTTCTCGTCGCTGAAGAACCTGGCCAGTGGCGCCCTGAACGCCGCCAAGAGCGCCCTGGGCATCAACAGCCCGTCGAAGGTCTTCGCCTCGGTCGTCGGCGTCTCCATCCCGGAGGGCATCGCGAAGGGCGTCGACGACCACGCCATGGTGGCGCACAACGCGGTGAAGAAGATGACCGCGGCGCTGCCCACGTCTGCCTCGGCGTCGTTCACCGGCTCCACGAAGCTCGCTGCCCCGCTGCCGACCCTCGCCGCGCTGCCTGCAGGCGGCGGCAGGGGCAACGTCGGCCAGGCCCCGATCGTGTTCGACTTCCGCGGCAGCAGGTCATGTCCGACCGCGACATGGACTTGCTGGTGCAGAAGGTCGGCTGGCGAATCGCCACGCACACGCTCCCGTCCCGGGTGTGAGTAGTTGCGGTACAGAAAGTGCCGCTGAGATTGATCTTGATCGGCTAGCACGCCGGCCGGGGCTCTCGCTGGGGTTCCCGGAAAGATCGTCGGGCGGGTGTCGGCGCTGGCTACGGTCCGCCTCGTGCCGGTGGAGTTTCTGACTGATGAGCAGGCCGAGGCGTACGGGACGTTCACCGAGGTGCCCACGCGCCCGGAGCTGGAGCGGTTCTTCTTCCTCGATGACGGCGACCGCGATCTGATCGCGCTGCGGCGTACGGACGCGCACCGGCTGGGCATGGCCGTGCAGATCTGCACGGTCCGCTACATCGGCCGCTTCCTCGGGGAGGACCCGCTCGCGGTGCCGTGGGAGGTCGTGGAGTACCTGGCCGGGCAGCTCGGCATCGCCGACGCCTCGTGCGTGAAGCGGTACGCGGAACGCCGCAGGACGCCGTACGAGCACGCGGACGAGATCCAGCAGCGGTTCAGGTACCGGGATTTCACCGACCGCAGGTGGGGGCGAGAGTTCCGTAGCTTCCTGTACGGGCGGGCGTGGACGCACGCCGAGGGGCCGGTGGCTTTGTTCAACCATGCGGTGACGTGGCTGCGGAAGAACCGGGTGCTGCTGCCGGGTGTGTCGGTGCTGGCCCGGCAGGTGTCGGAGGCCCGTACGGCGGCCGAGCGGCGGTTGTACGAGGCGGTGGCCCGGGCCGCACACCGGGCCGACCCCACCCTCGCGCCGGCGCTGGCTGAGCTGCTGACGGTGCCGGAGGGCAAGCGGGTCTCGGAGCTGGAGCGGCTGCGCACACCGCCGACGAAGTCGACGGGCACGGCGATGGTGCGGGCCATGGAGCGGGTGGAGGAAATTTCCGCGTTCGCGCTGGGCCGGGTGAACCTGTCCCGGGTACCGGTGAACCGGCTGTCCGCGCTGGCCCGGTACGGGCAGCTCAGCAAGGCGCAGACGATTCTGCGGGCTCCGGAGCCGCGGCGGACCGCGCTGCTGACGGCGGTGGTGCGTCAACTGGAGGCGCAGGCGGTCGACGACGCGCTCGACCTGTTCGCAGTGCTGATGGCGAACCGGCTGATCAGCCCCGCCAGGCGGGCGTCGGACCGGGAGCGCTTGGCGATGCTGCCGCAGCTGGAGAAGGCGGCCCGCATCCTGGCGAAGGCGTCGAAGATCCTCACCGAGGAGCTGGACCTGGTCGCCGAGCACGGCACCGATCTGGATGTGGCCGCGCTGTGGACGGCAGTGGAGGAGGCCGTGCCGCGCACAGCGGTCTCTTCCGCGGTCGCGGCGGTGGAGGCCCTGGTGCCCGAGGACGACGGGTCGGCCGAGGCGGCGATGCGAGAGAAGCTGGCCCTGCGCTACAACACCGTGCGCCCGTTCCTGTCGCTGCTGGGCGAGTCGGACGCCCTGGGTGCCGCGCCGGCCGGGCGGCGCATCCTGAAGGCGGTGCGCCGTCTTCCCGCGCTCTCGCGGCGCCGGGTCAAGGACCGGCCGCTGCTGCCCCGCGAGGTCGACGCCGAGTTGGTCCCGGCGATGTGGAAGCGGGCGGTGTTCTCCAATACGAAGCTGCCGCAGGGCGCGGTCGACCGCGACGCGTACGTGGTGTGCGTCCTGGAGCAGCTGCACCGCGCCCTGAACCGGCGCGATGTGTTCGCCGCCCCGTCCAACCGGTGGGCCGACCCGCGCGCCCGGCTTCTGGACGGGCCGCGGTGGGAGGCGATGCGCGCGGACGCGCTGGCGGGCCTGTCCCTGACCGAAGACGCCGGCGAGCACCTGGCCCAGCTCACCCGGGGGCTGGACGCGGCGTGGCGGCAGATGGCCGACCGCCTTCAGGAGGCCGGCGCCGACGCGAAGGTGGAGATCGTCGTTCCCGAGGGCGGCGGACGCGCCCGCCTGTCGGTGGACAAGCTCGGCGCGGCGGGCGAGCCGGAGTCGCTGACCTGGCTGAAGACCACCACGGAGGCGATGCTCCCGAGGATCGACCTGCCGGACCTGCTGTTTGAGGTCCACTCCTGGACCGGCTTCCTCGACGCCTTCGGCCACGTTTCCGAGCGGCGCACCCGCATGGAGGGCCTGCTCGTCTCCCTGGTCGCACTGCTGGTGTCGCAGAGCTGCAACATCGGCCTGACCCCCGTCATCGACCCTACGATCAAGGCGCTGACCCGCTCGCGGCTGTCCCACGTCGACCAGAACTACCTGCGCGCCGACACCATCGCCGCGGCGAACGCCGCGCTCATCACCGCCCAGTCCCGCATCGAGCTGGCCCAGATGTGGGGCGGCGGGCTGCTCGCCTCCGTCGACGGCCTGCGCTTCGTCGTACCCGTCAAGAGCATCAACACCGGCCCCTCGCCCAAGTACTACGGCTACAAACGGGGTGTGACCTGGCTTAACGCCGTCAACGACCAGGTCGCCGGGATCGGCGCGATGGTCGTACGCGGCACCCCGCGCGACAGCCTCTACACGCTGGACACCCTGCTGAACCTCGACGGCGGGGTGAAGCCGGAGATGGTCGCGACCGACAACGCCTCGTACTCCGACATGGCCTTCGGTCTGTACAAGATGCTCGGCTTCCGCTTCGCCCCGCGCTTCCGCGACCTTTCCGACCAGCGGTTCTGGCGGGCCGACCTGCCCGACGGCGAGGCATCGGCTTCCGGGTACGGGCCGCTGGAGGAGATCGCCCGCAACAAGGTCAACCTGAAGCGAATCGAGACCCACTGGCCAGACATGCTCCGGGTGGCCGGATCGCTGATCACCAACCAGGTCCGCGCCTACGACCTGCTGCGGATGTTCGGCCGCGAGGGCCACCCCACCCCGCTGGGCGCCGCATTCGCCGAGTACGGCCGCATCGACAAGACCATGCACCTGCTCGCCCTGGTCGATCCGGTCGACGATACGTACCGCCGACTGATGAACCGGCAGCTCACCGTGCAGGAGTCCCGCCACCGGCTCGCCCGCGCCATCTGCCACGGCGGCCGCGGCCAAATCCGCCAGGCGTACCGCGAGGGCCAGGAGGACCAGCTCGCCGCCCTCGGCCTAGTCCTCAACGCCGTCGTCCTGTGGAACACCCGCTACCTCGACGCCGCCGTGGCCCGGCTCCGCGTCGAGGGCCACGACATCAAGGACGAGAACGTCGCCCGCCTCTCCCCGCTCAAGGACCGGCACATCAACTTCCTGGGCCGCTACCTGTTCAACATCAAAGCCAGCAGCCCGGGTCAGGGCCTGCGCCCGCTGCGCGACCCGGACACACCGGAAGACACCGACGACGAGGGATAGGACGCGCCATTCCCCACCGACGATGACCACGGACGCTACATGGGGGCCCGCTTTGACCACTCAGCCGGACGCCGCTACCTGATCGCGGTAAGTGCTGGTGCCGCGCCGTTGGCGCGGCCGAGGCGGCCATGACAGACCGGCCTGGCTCCATGAGTCAGGAGGCGAGGGCAACTGCCTTTGTTGACCTGTTTGAATGCCAGGGTGACCCCTGACATTCTCTTTCTCCGCGTCTTCTGCGACGCGAACGGCAACCACGGCAATGTCCTGGGCGTAGTGCGCGACGGCCGTGCCTTCCCAGGCGAGGAGTCCAGACAGGCCCTGGCCCGAGAACTGGGGCTCAGCGAAACCGTATTCATAGACGACGCCCACCGGGGCATCGTGGACATCTACACGCCAGGGGTGCGCCTCCCGTTTGCCGGGTACCCGCTCGTCGGCGTGGCCTGGCTCCTCGGTCTGGAGAGGTTGGAGCTTCCTGTGGGGAGCATCCCCGTCCGCCGTGCCGACGGATTCACGTGGATCAGTGCGCGAGCAGAGTGGGTGCCGCCGCGCACGCTGCGGCAGTACGGCAGCACGCAGGAGGTCGATGCGCTGGAGGCGCCGGAACCGGGAGAGTGGGTGTACGCCTGGGCCTGGCAGGACGAGGCCGCCGGCCGAGTTAGGGCCCGGGGATTCCCGGGCCGTGGCGACGGCATCAACGAGGACGAAGCCACCGGCGCGGCAGCGCTCCTGCTCGCTGACCGGTTGGGGCGGGCTGTTGCGGTCACTCAAGGTAGAGGGTCGCAGATCATGGCGGCCCCCGGCTCTGACGGGACGACGCATATCGGCGGACGGGTCTGCGCCGTTGAGAAGCCTGCGTGCTGAGCTCCAGGTCATGGCCAACTGGGTGCCTGAAGGCGCCCGGTTGGTAGCGTCACTGGCATGAATCAAGATCGCGTGCTCGAAGCGTTTCGCCAGGAATCTGGGGCGCTCACTGATGCCATATCAGGACTGTCTGAAGCTGAGTGGAGCCTCCCGACACGCTGCACCCCGTGGGCCGTACGCGACCTGCTCGGGCACGTGTGCGTCGTGATCGATTGGCTTCCGGGCATGCTGGACGCGCCAGCCCCGGGTGCGGCCACGATCTCCGCTGCGGAGTACTACCGCCCGGACGACCGCTTTTCACCCCAGACCAACAGTGCCCGCATCGCTCTGGCTCAGGACCGAGCAGCAGAGCCGGCTGATGGTGCCGCCTTCGCCGAGGGTTTCACCGCGACCTGGCAGCGGGTCGACCGGCTGTGCCGGGTCCAGCCGACCAGCCGTACCGTCTGGACGCGTCATGGCGACGCCATGCTCTTGTCGGAGTTCCTGCTCACCCGAGTCGTCGAAGTCGCTGTCCACGGCCTCGACCTGGCGGATGCACTCGGACGCGAACCCTGGCTCACCTCGTCAGCCGGTGACGCCGTGCTGGAGCTGCTTCTCGGCGCAGAGCAGATGGAGGCCGCCGACAAGTTGGGTTGGAGCCAGCCGCACTTCTTGCGCAAAGCTACCGGCCGCGAGCCGTTGGACGAAACAGAGGCCGTGCAGATCGAACAGCTCGGCATCCGATGGCTCGCCCTGGGCTGACACCCGCGCTCCACTGCAACAAGATCATCCCACGACAGCGCTCGGAATGATTGCTGCCGACGTTCAACAAACCTTCGTTTTCTGAAGATCGCCCCGCGAGGCCGCCCAGACCCTCCCGGGCCTTCAAAAACCCCTTCAAAAACCAGGATCATTCAACAACCAGGAACCACCGTTTTCTGACATGATCCAGGGCCATGACCGCCCTCGAACCGGTCGACGAGCCGGACCTCCTCGTCGCCGAACCGCTTCACCGCACCGAAATCAAGATCGGATACGCCCGGGTCTCCACCGGCGGGCAGAAGCTCGAACGGCAGCTCGACGCGCTCACCGCCGCCGGGTGCCGGAAGATCTTCGCGGACAAGAAGTCCGGCAAGAACGCGCTCCGCCCGGAGCTGAAGGCGTGCCACGCCTTCCTCGACCCCGGCGACACCCTCGTGGTCCCCTCGCTCGACCGCTACGGCCGTAGCCTCCAGGACCTCATCAACATGGTCGCCGAGCTGCGCGAGCGCGGGATCGGCTTCACCTCGCTGCACGAGAATCTGGACACCACCACCCCCGGCGGCCGGCTCGTCTTCCACGTCTTCGCCGCCCTCGCGGAATTCATCCGCGAACTCATCGTCATCGGCACCAACGAGGGCCTGGCCGCCGCCCGCGCCCGCGGCCGCATCGGCGGACGCCCCACCGTCGCCACCGAGGAAGTCATCCGCGCCGCACGCGACCTGCTGCCCGACCCCGGCCGCTCCATCACCTCGATCGCCAAGCTGCTCGGCGTCTCCCCGGGCACCCTGTACAACCACATCCCCGACCTACGCGAACTGCGCGCCGGCGCCGTCCCCCGCCAGCTCGAAGCTCCCGCGAAGTAGCCCAGCCCGAACAAGATCAACCTCAGCGGCACTTTCTGTACCGCAACTACTCACACCCGCGTCCGCGGGGGTGCGCATCCGTGCCTGACACCACCACGACCGCCCCGCCGATCGGCCACATCTGGGAAGACGACGACGATCCGGTCGTCGCGATCGACCCGCAGATGCCGCTGCTGCAACCGGGCACCGACCCAAAGGCGTTGACGTGCCCGACGTGCGCCACCGAGCCGTACCTGCGGCTCGCCGAGTCGGGTCACCTGCTCTACGCCTCGTGATGCACCGCCGAGGCTGCAGCTGGCTGTCCGACCTGTACGCCAACCCGTCCACCGCCCTGTACGTTCCCTGACCCCGGGTGACCGCCCATGTCCGACACCGTTGAGTCGTCCGAGCAGCTCGCCGCCCAGGCCCTTGAGTACTGTGAGACCGCCGAGCACAACCGGCAGCAGGCACAGCAGCTGCGGGCCGCCGCGGAAGCCGAGGTCGCCCGCACCGAGGCCAACCGGCTGGAGCAGGAAGCGAGGAGCCGCGACTACGACGCGGGCAAGGCGGAGGAGCGGGCCAGCCACCTGCGGCGCGCCGAGCAGCTCGACGGCGAGATCCCGGCCGCCGAGCAGATCGTCCTGCAGCTGCAGGCAGAGGCGTCCGAACTCGCAGACCAAGCCGACGCGCTGGCCCAGCGCCTGGCCGAGCTGGGTGTCGACCGCGAGGGCCTCAACGTGGAACTCGGACGAGTCCGGGACGCCGACGACATCAACGCCGTGGCGGAGCTGCGGTCCCGCATCGCCGCCGTCGACGACGTCACTGCCGCGCTGAGCACCCAGCAGCATGCCGCGCAGGGTCGCCTGGCCGCCATTGGCGACGCCGAGGGTGTCGGTGAACTCCGGGAGGCGTTGGGTCGGTTCAGGAGCCTGCAGGCCGAGCTGCGGCGCATCGAGAACTGGCTCTACCCCGACCGCCCCGAGGCCCAGCTCGACCGGCTCATGGAGCACTTCCAGGGCTCCCTCGAGGGCAACCTGCAGCGGATCTCAGCAGACCGGGCGGCGACGCCCGCCCCGGGTCTCGTCGTCGAAAACACCCGCTGCTGACCGCGGCACCACCACCTGGTGTACGACGCCGACGGGAACCTCGTCGGCATCGTCGACCCCGAGCAGATCACGCCGGTGGTCGACCAGGACGGCGAGACCGCCGCCAAGTCGCTGCCGAAGCCGACCCGTTCGGCCGCCGTCGAGGCGAAGTCCGGGCAGGAGCCGCAGATGGGCATCGCGAAGCAGCGGGCGCAGGTCGAGCAGACGCAGCAGATCGCTCAGCTGCGGAAGGGCCTCAATGGGCCGCGGACTGCAGCGGAGAACGACGCCCAGGCAGCTGCCATGGGAGCCGCCGCGGTGAAGATGCTGCGCCGGATCCACGGCCGCCCGTCGGCGGCCTGACCCCCAAGCCCCTCGCTGGTGCCGTGTCCTCGGAGATGCCAGCGGGAAGCCCGGTTCTTCCAGTTGTCATCGGGCTGCGCCCCGTCTCCTGCACGCCGTTCCCCCCTTCGGTGGTGCAGGAGCGGGGCGTTGTGCACGACTACCGAATTGAAGGAGCGTCAGATGTCGGAGCAGTCGAGGATGAGGCGCACCCCGCCGCCCGAGGTCGGGGCGACGATCAACCGGGCCCGGCTGCGCGCTGGCTTGCTCGGGCGCCGCCGCCGCAGCGGCGGACGTCGACCGACTCTGGCAGGCCTTCCTACGGCG